>DATNQS010000706.1:0-13819 GCA_036703925.1 Candidatus Sericytochromatia bacterium | reverse complement strand
GTTGACCCAGTGCCCTGGCGTAATAAAGGGTTTGAATAACTTTACCGTTTGAAAGTTTGATTCAGTTGATACTGGATGTGCATTCTGGGGCAAGATTATGCAAGGCTAATCGTCGAAAAACGGCGCTGCGGAGTTTAGAGGTATTATGAGCATTGAAAAAATCGTGGAGCAGGCGCTGCAAGACGGCTACCTCACTCCAGCGATGGAAGCAGAGGTTGGCAGGATTTGTGATACAGCGTCAGAACTGTCGATCGAGGAATATATGTCCCTCGATCGGCTGATGGGGGCACTCTTAACTGGGGAAGTGGTGGCAGTTCCTCGCAAGCAGTTTATCAACGTGATGGAAGAACTGGTACTCACGGAGGCGATCGCCCGCGTGGCTGAAATTGAGGCAACGAGCGATCGCACCTTAGATCTGGGTGACATTGCCGCCTATGCGCTGAACCGTTTGCTGCCTCTTTATGCCACAACGGAAGAAGGGGCAACCTATCAGCGACAGCGAGCGAAAGAAGAACTACAGGGCTTAATTGCTCAGCAGGTCGGTGAAGCGATCGCCCGCAACCTCGATCGTCCTGAGTTCTTCCCAGAGCGGCAGGCAATTGGCAAAAACTCTGGTGATGAGATCCTGACTCAAGTCAGTGCGTTGCTACAAGCGTATGCCCCCAGCTTTGAGTCACAGCCAGGAGCACCGAATTAAAAAGTAAGACGTGAGAAGGCAAAAGGTAAAAGTAAGCCCCTTCTCACTTTTGCCTTTTACCTTAATTGCCCCTCACGGACGTACATTTACTGTAGTTCCTGGTGCAACCTGCTCATAGAGCGCTAGCACATCTCGATTACGCATACGGATGCAGCCGTGAGACACTGCCTGCCCAATCAAGTCTTCCTGGTTGGTACCGTGGAAGCCGATATGCGTGCGTCCTGCATCCAAAAAACCAATCCAACGCTTGCCGAGCGGGTTGTCTGATCCTGCTGGGACGACTTCACCTGTAATCGGATGCTGCCATTTAGGGTCACGCTGCATTTCCAACACTTGGAAAGAACCGCTTGGCGTTTCCCAACCTGCCTGCCCAATGGCGATCGGGTAGCTTGTTACCAATTGCTCCTCTCGATACACAGACACTTGGCGATCGCTCAGGTCAACGATCAGCTTCACACCTTTTGCCGCCAGTGCAGTTGCATCAGTAGTTAATACCTTTGCATTCATGGCATTCTTGCCATTACTGGAGGTTTGTTTAACCTTTGTAAGAGCGTTTCTGTCCAGGCTTGATGTGCTTTGAGCATTAGCTGCCCAGACACGCCACTGAATACCCAGCAGCACCAACGCAGCACCGACACAGATAAACATCACGCTCCGAGAAAGGCGATCGTCTCGAACAGTTGCAGTCATTGTTTAGCGCTTGATAGCCTTACTTTCAATCTACTCGGATTAATCGACTCCGGCAATGCCAGTCGAGCGACTCTTTAACCCGGATACCTTCAGCAGTTTTGCGCAACTGTCCCTATTGATCGATCATCAAGCCACAAAATCAACGTCAGAAATGGTAAGGGGATCAGCAGCAATAGAGTAATACGCCCGTTTTAAGCGCTTCAGCTTACAAAATTTCGTGAGCAATCTTTATCTTCTCTTGATTATTTAAGGCAGATCCTTTCAGCAAAATGGGCACATTATGGACAGGATTTCGTTGAAGTGATGTAAGAGCCTTCTGGAATTCCAGTTGGGTCGCCTGTAACTGAACCTTAGTTTTGTCCAAGAGCCATGTGGTGTAGTTTGAATGTAAGAGGAGCGACTATGTTCGAGAAATTACTACTAGCTGGCACAATTACGTTCGCGCTCAATATCTTTATCGGTATGGGTGCTCAGTCTGCAAGTCAGTCTACTGTTGTAGCTCAGACAGCCCCACAGTCTGTTGATGTTGCCCAAGCGCTGCACGATAGCCCGTTCCTACGGAGTTTGTTCCAGTAAAAACATGGTTTGATCGCACCCGATTTAACGCTTGTTGTGGGAACTTTAGCCCGAGCAGAACCGTCACTGAGTATGGAATGTCTAAGAACGAAGCAGTCCATGAACCAGTCCGTTTTTCCCTCTTGGTCACTGCCCAGAGCTGTCGAGCCATCACTACCAGCCGAAAAACTTTCTAACGTTGACCTGGTTTTGCAATGTCAGCTTGGGCAGAGCCCAGACAAAGCGGCCTTTGCAGAACTGCTCCGTCGCCATCAATCTCACGTTGAACGGGTGCTTTACCACTTAGCGCCTGACTGGCAAGATCGGTCAGACCTAGTGCAGGAAGTATGGATTCGGGTCTATCGGCACATCAAGCGTTTGCAAGAACCAATAAAGTTCCGGGGGTGGTTGAGCCGTATTGCTACCAATCTCTTTTATGACGAGTTGCGTAAGCGCAAGCGTCACCGACAACCGCTATCGCTGGATGCCCGTTTAGCGGTTGAAGATGGTGAAATGGATTGGGAGATCGCCTCGGATACGCCGGGACCAGATGAGACTTTGACGACGCGAGAGTTTTACGATCAGCTACAGTTAGCGATCGCTGACTTGCCAGACGTTTTCCGCACAACGATCGTGCTGCGCGAAATTCAAGGCATGGCATATGAAGAAATTGCTGAAATCACCGGCGTTTCGTTAGGGACGGTAAAGTCGAGAATTGCCAGAGCTCGCTTACGCTTACAATCCCAACTTCAAAGCTATTTAGATGGCAACGAATGATAGCAACGATAGTAACGACTTCTTCATTTAGACTATCGCCTAATCTCGTCACTTAAGGTTTACTAATGACTAGGTAGCATATTGTTTCTGGTGATCCGTTCTGTTTTCTTCCTGACTCATGCGTCTCTCTCCTTGCTTGTTTCTCAGTTTCTAGGTGCGTTCTCTCAACACACGACGTGGTGCCCCAATGTCCTCTAACTTCAATCCTCCAAACGATCACCGTCAGACGCCTCCCATGAATGGTCAAAATTCGTCTTCATGCTCACCCAATTCGATCCAGCGTGATCGGTTTGAACTGCTCAGTGCTTATCTAGATGGAGAAGTGACCGCAGCCGAACGTAAGCAGGTAGAGGAGTGGTTGGACAACGAACCAACGGTACAGCGCCTCTATGCTCGTTTGTTAAAACTGCGTCATGGTCTGCAAGGTCTGCCTGCACCAGTTTCGTCGCCCCAGGCTACTGAACAAACGGTGAGCCAGGTGTTGGCTCGCGTAGACCAAAAGCCAAAGCTATCTCTTATCTGGGGCGGTGCAGCGATCGCTGCTCTGTTTGTTGGTGCGCTGGCAAGTAGTATACTACCCGGTCAGCAGTCTCCTATCCCTCAGCTTGCCAAAGAGACGCAGCAGCCAACAGCAATCAACCGCTCTCAAGGAAATGCTAACGAGGTCTTATTGGTCGCACTCGATAAGCCGTTAGTGGATATTCCCAAAACACCTGTTGTGGTGCCCGATGCTCCTAGAAAGGAAGTGACGATCCCTGCCGCTCCAAGCACAGGTACCCGCTAGTATTGGAGCGAGTATCGGTTGCGGGGTTAATCTTCAAACTTTAACCTTGCAAGCATGTGCCATTAGTTAGGTTAAAGCTGAGGGCAGAGCGGGATAGTATTGCCCTGACTGCTGCCACTGACCACTTAGCAAGTAAGTGCCACCCAAGCGTTGAATTTGCTCTAACGACATCACATACGACCAGGCAGACCCTAACAAGCGTTGAGCCTGGTCGTATATTTTTATTTGTGTGCGATCGTACTGATGCTGCGCTAGCACCAAATGGGGTGCGTAACAACGAAACAGCTCTGGATCATGTTGCTCATACGCATCTAGAACGTCCAGAATGCCTGCATCTGCGAAAGACAACAGGATTCCATGAACAACAGAGCTTCTATCCCATGTTGTCGTGCTGAGCGCCATTGCCGGGTAACCAAAGGGTAAGGCGTACAATTGCCCCTGCGCGATCGCAGGACGCGCTTCTAAAACACTACTTGCACAGATTTGGTGATTACTTTCACCTGGCTTCAGCGTGCCATAGACGAAAACATGCAACATGACTGCCGCCACACGACAAAAGCTGCCAGCTACAAAAGCATATGAGCATAAAAATCACCGTGCAAATCATATTAGAATGACACGGTGATTCTTTGAGGGACGGGCTAGGAGGGATTCGAACCCCCGACACCGCGGTTCGTAGCCGCGTGCTCTAGTCCACTGAGCTACAAGCCCCTGCAAGATCACAATGCTATCATACACTACGGCAATGACACAAAATTTCTCTGATATTCCTGCTTCTCCTGCCAATCAAGCCCTAACGCATCTCGATTCCCAGGGACAAGCGCAGATGGTCGATGTGTCTACGAAACAGCAGACCGTACGAGAAGCAATCGCGGTTGGGCAGGTGCGAATGCTGCCTGCAACCTTCATGGCGATCGCGGCAGGCAATGCTCCCAAAGGCGATGTGCTGGGTACGGCACGACTCGCAGGCATCATGGCAGCCAAGCAAACGGCTCAACTGATTCCCCTTTGCCACCCCCTACCGCTACATAAAGTCGAAGTTCAACTGCTGCCAGAGCCAAGTCTACCGGGCTATTGCATTCAGGCGACTGTGAGAACCAAAGCTGAAACGGGTGTGGAGATGGAAGCGCTTACTGCTGTTTCGATCGCGGCTTTGACTCTCTATGACATGGCAAAAGCGCTCGAAAAATCAATGCAAATCGAGAATATCCACTTGCTCAGTAAAACAGGCGGCAAAACAGGAGACTATCAGTTTGAAGGCTAAAAAGACTGACGCGTAACAAATGTCCTCTTAGGCTAGGAGAGCACTGGAACGGTCTAAAAGTTCTTCTACTGGGTAGGTGAGAAGAGGGCAGATATGGTTGTACCCCAATCTAAGCACGCCATTTGACCGAACAACCCACAGGCTGCGTCGAGGTTGGCTTAATTGGGGCATTGCTCAAAATTTGGGCGATCGCGTCACGCAGATACTGTACCTGCACAGAATCAGGATCGTTGGGGCTGTCATCCACCGAGCCGCTATAGCACAGCACACCCTGCTGGTTCAGTAGAAAGATATGAGGTGTTTTTTCAGCACCAAAGCCTTGGGCAACGTCTTGCGTCACATCCCGTAGGTAGGGAAAGTTCAGTTGATTAGCAGCAGCAAACTGCTTCATATTGTCAAAGCTGTCGTCAGGATAGCGATCGGCATCGTTCGCGTTGATGCCAATCAAGGTTACGCCCTGGTCTTGAAAGTCTGCCTGAATCTGCTTGAGGCGATCGAGATGTCGATGCACGTAAGGGCAGTGATTACACATAAACACCACCCCTACAGCGCGAAACCGCTCGAGATACCGTGCCAAATGATGAACAGAGCCATCAATGCCGGGGATCTCAAAGTCAGGAGCATAGCAGCCAATCACAGTACTCATTTTTTCCATGCAATGAATCTTGGTAGAGGGGAGAGGACGGAGATATTGTTAGAGATTAGTCTTAAGTGGTTAGCAGAGAAAGAGATTTTGGGGAGCGAGAAAGTTTTGAACTGCACCTCTGCTTTGCCCAAACTCTCTTCCCTACTCCCTAAAATTCTGACTTTCTCTAAAAACTAACGACTAAAAACTAACAACTATTCCCAACCTTGCGCGATCGCGTGATACCCAATTAATTTATAGACCAGTTTAGCTGCCGTAAACTCTGAGACAACAGAATCAGTAATGGGAGCAAGCTCCATGACATCACAGCCGATAACGTCATGAGCCGCAAAGATACGCTGAATAAAGGTAAGCAGGTTATACCAGTTTAAGCCACCAGGTTCGGGGGTGCCGACACCAGGAATGAGCGTAGGATCGATACCATCAAGATCGATTGTAATGAAGACCATCTCGGTTTTGATGCTGGCAAGGGCACGATCGATCCAGTCTGGCTGGGCAACAATTTCCCGCGCCCGGAAGACAGGAAGCTGCTTTTCTTTAATGAGATCTGCCTCTTCTTTACAAATGCTGCGAATGCCGACCTGTAATGTTGGCAAACCCATATCGACAACCCGCCGCATAACGCAGGCGTGATTATGGATAGAACCTTCGTATTCATGGCGCAAATCGCCGTGGGCATCCACCTGTACGACTGTAAAGGCTTCTCCTGGATTTGCCTGCCGATACGCTTCGACAACGCCCGTCGTGATGCTATGTTCGCCACCCAGCGAGATCACAAACTTACCGTCCGAAACGAGCTTGTAAACTGTCTCCTGCGTGACACGGAGCATTGCTTCAGAGGAAACTTTCTGGGCGTTACGGGTATCAGCGATCGCGTCATGCGTGTAAAGCCCCACCTCCCACAGTTCACGATCGAGTTCTTCATCGTAATACTCGACCTGCTGTGACGCATTTAGAATGGCATCAGGACCATGCTCACAGCCCCGACGATAGGTCGTCGTCGCCTCATAAGGAATCGGCAAAATCACGACTTTGGCGTTGTCGTAAGTCGCCGCGACATCAGAACCCAGGAACGGCAGCGAAGAAACACTTGTTTGCACCAGCATGGCAGACCTGATTTAAGCAACATCTGATCCTGACACAATTTTGAGGCGATCGGCTACTACTAAAAGAACGGTAGAACCTAACGTACGTTGTAATTACTGCCTTAAGTGAAAGAATGCTGACCCTATTTTGCTGAACCAACGCCCGCTACACTTGGAGCCAGAATAGGAGCCTTGCGGACTGCCAAAGTACGACGTTTTTGCTTGATCCCGCGTGGCGTAACCACCCATTTGTTATGACCATGCAGATGGTCATAAAGACCGACAACAGCAATCATATTTTTCAAAATGGTATATAGGAAAATAGTCACAGCATGCTGTAGGAAATAGAACAATGGGTAGCGCACGGCTGCGACTTTCATTGTGACCAGCGTTTGATAGATACCACTGGAAAACGTAATGACCGTACTAAACCAAAGAAAGGGGTTTTCTGAGGCAGGAAGATCGCTCTGATACAGAAACAAGCTTATGAGCAGCGGCAGAATCTGGAGGGCAATCAGCGAATAAAGTACGCAGAAGTAAAGCAGATACGTCCAATAGATTTTTTGCCACAGGGTAAAGTGAGCAGACTTCCAAACTCGACGCTGATACTTGAAGCTAACCTCAAGCCAACCCTGTGCCCACCGCTTGCGTTGAAACCAAAAAGAATTGAAATCAGCAGGAGCCAATTCAGTGGTGACAATGCTGCGATCGTGCAGGATACGATAGCCACTTAATAATGTTCTCATTGAAGCATCAATATCCTCTGTCAGCATCGCCGGATTAAAGCGAATCTGCTGTAAGACTTCGGTGCGCCAATAGCCGTTTGAGCCACCAAAAATGCTGGAGTCAGTTAAAAACGATTTTGCTGCATGGCTGACACCATAAAGCGTTTCAAACTCGATCGCAATATTAAGTGTTAGTAAGCTGTGGCGGTGGTTGCGAATAATGTTACGCCCCTGCACCACATGATAATCATGCTCTAGCCAGCGCCAAGCGCGAACAAAGCAGTCGGCTGCTGGAAGGTGGTCAGCATCAAGAATACAGGTGATTTTGCCTGTCACAATATGCAGCGCTGCATTTAAGTTTTCGGCTTTAGAGTGGCTACCGTCAACCCGCAACAAACGCAACTCTGGGTGAACCAGCGCTAACCGTCGCAAGTCATCTTCGACAGACAAATCAACGGGCGTATTGTACGCAAGAATCACCTCTAGCCCATCTGTCGATCGCTGCACAGTTCTAAGAATATGCTTAAGCGTGTCGAGAATGATATCTTGCTCGTTCGGCAGATAAGCCGCCACCAGAAAAGAGCAGCGTGGTAAAGGTTTTGTCGACACGTCGCTGTTGTTGCCGCCGACACCTAAGGCTGACTTAGCAGACTGCTTAAACTGAGAAAAACGATTGGCATCAGGACGTTTGTGTTTGACAGCAAAGCGTCGAAACAAGGCATTAGTAGCTTCCAAAAAAATAATGAGAGAGCTGAAGAGAAAAAACGCGGCGATCGCCATGTGGATCCTGATCAGCGGCATTCCGCCTACTCGCAAGCAGTAGTAGAAAATCGTAGGAACACCGATCAACAAAACATGGGTATAAACCACCTTAGGAATATCGCCCGTCCATTTCCTCACTTTAGCCATCCTCCAATCATTAGGGTTCGGTGTATCAAAGCTTGGCAAGCAGTTGCTCTAGTCAAAAGAAAGCCGAGTTTCTACTGGCTTCCCTTAGGGACGACAACTTTACGGCAGGCTCCAGATCATTTTCATTCACCCACAGCGATCGTTGTCCATCACTAATTTGACACAAGAAAAACTCCCGCTCGTCCAGCAGTTTCTCGACTTTCAACACCGTCCAACCTACTTTACTCTGGTAGATTACCGCATCGCCTATACATGGACTCCAACTTCGACGATGCTGCACTTTAGTAGGGGTCAAAACATAGTCTAAATCATGCAAAAGACCTATAACTAACCGTTGAAGTAAGGGACTAGCATAATCTGCCATCACTGCCAGAAGCAGCGTACCGAAGACCATCAAGGGCAGTAGCCAATAGTACAAAGTCAGATCATCCTGCACTATAAGCCTGATCGTGCGATCGACCACAAAGTTGTGAATTAAAAAGTAGGTATAGCTATGAGCACCCAGCCATAACAACACTCGCTGCATTGGTTGCGGCTGAGCGATCGCACGAAACAGCACCATGCAGCAAAGGGTAAGACCGATCGGTAGCAACAAATCGACCAATACCCAGCCAACAGTGTAAAACTGACACACAAACCCCAGAACATAAACAGGTACACCTAACAGCAAAGCCCGATGAGACCGCCAGAAAAGTGGTCCCTTGCCCTGCAGATAAAGCTGCGCTACTACCATGCCCAGCACAAACGTACTGAGCTTAGAAAGGAAAATCAGGAAGGGATGCCAGTCAGTTGGTGTATCCAGAATGACATAGGTTGGGTGCCCTCCAAACTTGTAGATTGCCATAGCGCGGTATGCAACCGTCAACAGCGTACTCACTAAAAGTAAATTTGCTGCCCCCCAACGCTGTAGGAGATACCACAGAAACGGAAACAACAGCGTAAAACTCAGAATCAGGGGCACAAACCACCACGGACCGCTCGTTGCCAAAAGCAGCTCTCCGCCATAGTCAAAGAGTAGTGGAAACGTCGCTCCCGCAAAGGTATGCCATAAGCTGGGGATGTAGCTGTGTGTTGCAACTCCGATCGCCCAAAGTATTGGGTATGAGAGCCACGCCACCGTCCAGAAGGGCCATAGAATCCGTAAGACTCGGCGCTTGAGAAACTTGCCGACTTCTAGCGGTTGCCCCTTGAGAGAAAGCACTAAACTAAAGCCGCTGATAAGCACAAACACATCCACAAACTGAAAGCCAAACCAGGCAGGAATGCCAAGCAGTCGCAGTAGTAAGCCTGGATCGATCGCTCCTTCCACTGGTGTCACCAACTGCCGCAGGTTATCTGCCAAACCAGTAGGCTGTGGTGTGTAGGCATAGCCTGTAAACAACAGTTGAGAGTGGTAAAGCAGTAGCAAAACTGCCGCAAAAATGCGAATTCCTTCGAGCCATGCTAAACGCTGCGATCGAGGCATTTTTGAATTAGTCATAAACGTTTCAAATCTCTTCTACTGATAAAAAAGAAAACAGGAGCATTTCTAAGCTATGCGCGACGTAAGAGTAATAAACTGAGCTGTTAATAGTTGACTACACATAGCCAGTAAGCCGTTACTGCCAGCACTACTCAAGGCGGATAAGTCACTTAAAGGGCACGTTTAAGCCCACATCCCTTTACAAGTGGCGTTCTTAGAAAAAAGTATCTAATAGAGACAAGCCTGCGTTTAGCGCCTAGGTTAATGCTTACGACACAAGTCCTTCTACTAATAGAAGTTATTCAAAAGATTTATCTTCTAATACGGGAATATCAGTTGTAATCACATCCTCCTCGGGAAGTACATATTTCTTTATAGTCTAAGTGAAGAGTGCCAATTGGTTACAAAGTTGTCTTTGAGAACCTCGTTCACTCGCTTTATTTGGCATTACATAAGACTTTTTTATCGGTTAGTTTCTAGTTTCTTATCGGTTCGTTCCTGACTAAGAAGGCTTTCGCGGCGACTGCGCCCTTAGTTTGGATGGGACAACTTATTATCTATAAGTCCCCGACTGCTAGTGGATTTGACACACTTTACAGTGCCATCGCTTTAATAGCTGATCGGTGGAAGCAGATGTATATCTTTGACTATATCCTTGTCTAAAGTTGCTTCCCCACAGTGCCTTGAGAGCCGATTCTAAGCAGAATACCGATCGCATACTAGCGTTGTGGCACCTACAAGAGTGAATGAGATTTAGACCCCATCCTGCCTCAAACTCGAGCTACAATCTTAGCTATCTGGACATAGGGCAACCGCTCTTGTATGGAGTCCTATAGTGTCTTAACTAAGCTCCTGTTTGACGCTAAAGCGTTAGTTCTTGGTCTATCCAGTCGGTCTGTCATATAACCTTTATTAGCTTAGTAGGGTCGTTAGTGCGATCATATTGCTCTTGTACATCACACTCATGCTTTTGCAATTGCAGTTTTATGTCTTGCAGCTATAAGGTTTGTGTGATGTCATCCTCCACTGCTAATGTTCATGATCATTCCTTGTTGAGTAATTGATATGTCCCAGCCGTCGGACTCAGAAGCAGGATTTTTCTTGCAGCAAGGGTTACAGCTTAACCAAGCCGGGGCTTTTGAAGATGCTCTGCTCAACTTTGATCGGGTTTTGCAACTTCACCCTGACTGGCATCATATCTGGCATACCCGTGGGGTGGCGCTGTCTGAGTTAGGGCGCTACGAAGAAGCCGTTGCGAGTTTTAACCAGGCGCTTGACCTGAAACCGCACTATCCAGAAGCCTTAAATAGTCGTGGCATGGCACTTTACAATCTGTGTAGCTACGAAGAGGCGATCGCCAGCTATGACAAAGCGATCAAGCTGAAACCAGATTTTCACCAGGCATGGCACAATCGCGGCAATGCGCTTGACAAATCAGGTTGTTACGAGGCAGCACTCAAGAGCTACGAAAAGACCCTGGAGTTTGAACCAGATTACGCTAAATCCTGGTATAACCGGGGGATCATGTCTTACAAGCTAGGGCGCTATCAAGCCGCGATTGATAGCTATGACCAGGCAATTAAATACAGACCGCACTATTCTCATGCCTGGTATAACCGCGCTAACACGCTCAATCGGCTTGGTCGCTATCAGGAAGCACTTGCTAGCTATGATCGCGTTTTGACCATCAAACCCGAATGGTATGGAGCCTGGTATAACCGGGGCAACGTGCTACATAAACTGAGGCGGCATGAAGAAGCCATCGATAGCTATAACAAAGCGCTGGCAGTCAATGCCAGTCTTTATGAAGCGTGGTACAACCAGGGCAACGCCTTTGATGCGCTAGGGCGCTACGGTGAAGCGATTGCTAGCTATCGCAAAGCGCTAGACCTCAAGCCAAATCTGTGTGAAGCCTGGTATAACTGGGGCAGCGCGTTGTACAAATCTGGTAGCTATCGCGAAGCAGTCGTCAGCTACGACCGAGCGATCGCACTGAACCCTAGTTTTGCCAAAGCCTGGTTTAGCCGTGGTTCTGCCTTTCGCAAGTTAGGGCTTTATGCTGAAGCAATCGCCAGCTACGAGAAAGCGGTGCAGTTTCAACCGGATATGGCTGAAGCCTGGTACTGTCGCGGCATTGCTCTAGGTCATATGGGGCATAATGAAGCAGCGATCAAAAGCTACGATCGCGCACTCAGCATCAATCCTGGTTTCTACTCTGCCTGGTACAGTCGAGGCTTAGCATTGGGGCATTTAGGTGATTATGAAGCTGCTGTCGCTAGCTATGATAAAGCACTGGCAATTAAGCCCCACTTTCCCGATGCTCAAAGCCGCCGCGCACTAGCGCTCGACAACAACCAGTCGCTTAAATCCTTGCCCCGCTCCAACGCTAGAGAAGGCAGAATCGCTGAAGAGCGCACGGGAGAAGAGTCTCCCCTTGATGATTATGCTCCCCTCACGGAAGCATCCTTCCAATTGCTGCCACGGATTGCATAGTTAGGCAGTTGTTGTTGCCAGGGACGTGCCCGTAAAGCTGTCGTGAGACACTTGGAATGCCAAAATTTGATGAGCAATTAGAAACAATCTATGCAAGCGATCGCAAGGCATGGAGGCAATGGCTGGAAAGCAACCATCACACAGCGATCGGCATCTGGTTAATTTACTACAAGGTCAAATCTGGTCAGCCCAGCGTGCGATACAGCGAAGCAGTCAAAGAAGCCTTATGTTTTGGCTGGATTGACAGTAAAGTTAAATCGTTGGATGCAGACCGCTACAAGCAGATCTTTACACCGCGAAAATTAAAAAGCGTCTGGTCAAAGTTAAATAAGCAATATATTGAAGAACTGCTTGAACAAAGATTAATGACCGAAACAGGACTGAAGAAAATTGAAGCAGCAAAGCAGGATGGCTCATGGCAAATGCTGGATGCGATCGAAGTGTTGATCATTCCCATTGACTTGCAGCAAGCCCTGGATGCAAACGAAGTGGCAAGCAGTAACTTTGAGGCGTTTAACAACTCATCGAAAAAGAACATTTTGGTCTGGATCAATAGCGCGAAACGTCTAGAGACCAAGCAAAGAAGGATTGAGCAAACTATCAGTTCAGCGTTACAGAATAAAAGTCCATTGGAGCGATCGCAGTAAGTAGCTGTGCATACTAATAGCTTCTATTGCAATAGAGCACCAAGCAGACAGTGATAGCAGAGACACAGGGTAATTTCTCACGTCTAGATGTTTATTTCTGCACCATAATTCGATCACCGTATACAGCAGTTTGCCTTCACTACCACTAAAGGTGACGCTATGAAGCCATAAGCGCTCGACAGCCGTATGCTAAAAATGCACTATAGTAATCAGTCCAGGATTGTCTGCTGGTAGTAATTCTGCAAGTGCGTCATCACTCTTTATCTCTTTTGAAGCAGTAGATGCTAACACTTCACATACGGCGGGTGTAAATTCACGGAAACTTAGACGAGCATGAGAGAATTTGCCCATTATTTGGCAACTCTAGGAACAGGAGTTCTTGGGGTTGGGGGTTTATGGATCATGATCTGAACTCTGCTGCCTGGTACAGTCATGGCAATATTCTCTATAGTTTGGGGCACTACGAAGGTGCGATCGCAGGCTACGACAAGGCTTTAGCCACTCAGTCTGACCTTTATGAGGTGTGGACAAACCGTGGCTATGCGCTCGAAAACTTAAGCCGTTACAAAGAAGCGCTGGCTAGCTTTGAGCAGGCGTTGAGCATTCACCCTGAATTTGTGCTGGCATGGCATGGCAAGGGCATTGCTTTAGCAAAATTAGGGAGCTATAAAGAAGCTCTCACTAGCTTCAACAAAACACTTAAGCTTGCTCCTACTGACCTTAAAGCTCGTTATAACCAGGGTAATGCTTTAGCACGCCTGCACCGCTATGAAGAAGCGCTGGCTAGCTTTGATCGTGTTCTAGAGTCCAACCCCGACGATTACAAAGCCTGGTATAGCCGCAGCAAAGTTCTTACTAGTCTGGATAAACCTCATCTAGCACTTGCCAGTCTCGATAAAACGCTTGCCATCAACCCCTTTTGCTACTATGCCTGGAATTACCGAGGCACGGTACTGACTCAAACAGGGCACTATGATGAGGCGATCGCCAGTTTCGATCAATCGCTTCAATGCAAACCGAACAACCCAGATGCCTGGTATAGCAAAGCCCGTTGCTATGCGCTGAAGGGCAACACTCAACTTGCC
>DATNQS010000705.1:0-3952 GCA_036703925.1 Candidatus Sericytochromatia bacterium | reverse complement strand
GCTTACCAAGCTTACTACGAACACATGCCCTTGCGAAGTTTCGCGCTGCCTAATAGTCCCAAGATGCAGCTCTATCGGCGTCTTACTTTTGGTAACTTAGCGGATTTTCACATCCTCGACACCAGTCAGTATCGTAGTGATCAACCCTGTGATGACAACCTTAAGCCCCGTTGTCCAGGAGCATTGGAGCCATCCCAAACTATGATGGGTTCCGAGCAAGAGCAGTGGTTGTTTCAGGGATTGGACAACTCTAATGCACGCTGGAATGTCATTGCCCAGCAGACGATGATGGCGCAGTACGACTTTGATGCTCGCCCTGGCGCAGAGGTGTTCAATATGGATCAGTGGGATGGCTATGTGGCAGCACGCGATCGCCTTTTAGATTTTATCCAACAGCGACAACCCAGCAATCCAGTTGTGATCACAGGCGACATTCACTCTAATTGGGTACATGACCTAAAAGCCGACTTCGATAATCCTGCCTCGCCTACTGTCGCTACTGAGTTCGTGGGAACTTCAATAACCTCGGATTTTCCAACAGCATTTATTGAGCCAGTAACGGCAGCTTTACCTGACAATCCTCACACCAAGTTCTTTGATGGGGCATTTCGGGGTTACGTGCGCTGTAACCTCACTCGTGAGCGCTGGCAAAGTGATTACCGTGTGGTTTCGACCATCCTTGACCCCAATGCGACCATCAGCACTCTTGCTTCGTTTGTTGTCGAAAACGGGCAGCCGGGTGCTGAACAGCTCTAGCGATGCTCCTACCTTGAACTTGTATGAGGAAATTATTCATGCCCAGAAACAAAAGCACCAAAAGCACAGTTAAACCTTCTCTTAAAGCCGGATTGTTTGTGCTGGGAGTTTTGTCTTCTGTAACGCTGGCTTCTCCCACATTTGCAGCCATTGCGACCTTTGACAACTTCTCTGAGGGTTTTTCTGGAACGACGCTGACCGATGCCGGAGTGACTTTCTTTGATTTGGATCAGGGTCTTTCCGAGCTACTTCCTTACACGTTTTATATCGACAGTACGACAGAAGATTACCTTGGTTCATCGTTTTCTCCTCCCAATTACCTCACCTTTGGCAGCTTTGCTGAGGGTGCTGACGCTGCATTTGGACGCTTTAGTTCAATGGGGATTACCACCGGGGACGTGGAAAGTTCGGTCAGTGTCGATTTGTTCAGCCAGCTGTTTTATCCCTCCAACACTATCCTGACCCTAGAAGCGTTGCAGGGCGGTAGTCTCGTTGCTAGCACTTCCGCCTCGCTCTCGGACTTTGAGGTAGTTGGAAGCAGCGATTTGCGACAGCAGACGCTTTCTTTCAGAGGCTTGGAGTTTGACGAACTCCGGCTGTCTGCCTCTGGTACTGACGAAGATAGTGTTGCGTTTATTGGTGTTGATAATGTCCGCATCAGCGTTCCTGAACCGACTTCTGTATTTGGGGTCTTGGTTTTGGGAGCTTTGGGGGCAGGTTCAGCGTTCAGGCGTAAACACAAATCCGTGGAGTAGGGGAAAAATAGCAATCACAGAATTGGCAATCAGGACACCCAAAAAAGCCTTAATTTGTAGGCTTTTCAGCCTTAACGACCAAAATTTTTCCATTGCTATAACTAAGCCAAAAACTTGCCAATGGTTGTCTTACTCTACTTGAGATTTAATCTTTCGGGCAAGTTCTTAACCATTAGATTACTTATTTTTAAGCCTATACAGATAAACTCTTTTAACGTAGAAATATTATGTCTCCTGGTAGATGTTGCGTTGAGCTGTAAAGGCTTTTGCATCAAACTATGTCAACTCCTTCTAAAGAAAAAGTAAGCTGTTCAGCATTTAAATTACTTATTTAGATTTGCTGTCAAGACCCAAGTGTAAAGTCTTTGTAATTGTGAGTATCAAATCATTGAGACAATCACGGCAACCAGAGGTGCTAAAAGTAGCTTTGGCAGAGAGGACGGGCAAGGGTTTGACTGGCTATTTTTTGATAGCATCTGCGGCGTTTTTCTGGTTTTTTTGTGACAGTTATCGACCTGTACATGCAAAGGCTGAAAGCATCGTTGTTGATATGTCTGTGTATGGTCCAGTCGAGTCTGGAGACTTTTTCAGACGGGCAGAGACGATGGTCAGCGACGAAATTAGTCGTCAATTTAGTCAAAACCCCGATCTTTCAGAAATTGAGGTGGTGGTTGTAGGCGATCGCTACGGCGAAATTGTTCCAATTCTCACTACCACTGTTTCTCGTGCTCAGTGGCAAGAAACTCCCCTTGTAAGTGTCTGGACTAAGTACTACAACGTCTCCTATGCGCTACTCCAGCGTCATGAAGGGCAGCCGACACAAACAGTAGCAAGAACTCCAGCTAGAGCGACTATAAGCGCTCAAAGTTCGATCTCAGAAATTGATCGAGCCTTTGATGAAGGTCGTCTGACTGGGGCAGCGGCACAGGAATATTTAGACGAATTGGATTAGTAATTGTGATGTTTAGGTGGGATATCAAGTCGGGACAATTGCTCCTAATAAAAACATCTCCGCATCTCCTTATTACGGGCGTTCAAGCTGACTAGATATGACAGTTCACTGACACAAGAATGTCTTAAAAGTTTCCCCGATTCAGAAGTGTAGCTTCCTGTAAGGGAAAAGCCCCAGGTTTGAAACTGGGCTTATGTAACGTGGCTGAGTTCGAGCGTAAAGCAGTTTTCAGTTCACATCTATCGACAACAGAGTCAATATTGAGAGGAGAGTGCAAGTGATTCACGACAATAGAAGCAGCAATAGGTCGGGCAATCGTCCGTTTCAGGACGTGCTCCAAGCCAGAATGTCTCGGCGAAACGTACTCGCTCGTGGTGCGGCGCTGTCAGCTACTGGCTTCTTAGCAGCGCTAGCCGGCGATCGCTTTTTAGATCGAGGTGCGGCTGCGGCGACGGCTAAAGGTTCTAGATCTGCGGCAACTCAAGGCTCTGGCACAGCGATCGCCCAAGGTTCGGGCAGCAGTTTGATCAGTTTCACACCTGTTTCTGCGGCTAACGCTACAGGACCTGTACCCACCATTTCATCCGATTACCAGTTTGACGTGCTGATTCCTTGGGGAACCTCGCTTCAGCCTGGTGGTCCAGAATATAATGGTGACCCGAATACACGCCCAACGGCGGCCCAGCAAGCCGAACAGATCGGGATTGGTCACGACGGTATGTGGCTCTTCCCGATTGAGGAGAGTAATGACCGAGGTGTGTTGGCGATTAACCATGAGTTTGGCGACAATATGCATGTGCTGGGTAAGGAAGCACCGCAGAGTCTTGAAGATGTGCGCCTCTCTCAACATGCTCACGGCGTAGCCGTAGTTGAGATTCAAAAGATCAACGGCAAGTGGCAAAGGATTAACAGCCCTAAGAATCGTCGCATCCATGTCAACACACCAGTGACGTTCAGTGGACCCGTTGCTGGTCATCCACTGTTGCAAACACCAGCAGGCAATTCCCCGAAGGGTACTGTGAACAACTGCGCGAATGGTCACACTCCTTGGGGTACTTACCTGACTTGCGAGGAGAACTTCAACGGTTACTTCGGCGCTACAGGTACCTGGACACCAACGGCAGCACAAGAACGCTATGGCTTCAGTGCCGAAGGCTCTGGCTATGATTGGCACAAATTTGACCCGCGCTTTGACCTCTCGAACTCCAGTTACACCAAGGAAGAGAATCGCTTTGGCTGGGTAGTCGAGATTGATCCCATGAACGCTTCTCAGACTCCCGTTAAGCGGACTGCGCTGGGTCGCTGTAAGCACGAAAACGCCGAGATTGTCGTCGGACAAGGCGGTCGTGCCGTGGTGTACATGGGCGATGACGAACGCTTTGACTATATCTACAAATTTGTTTCAGAAAGCAACTGGCGATCGATGCAGGCACGCGGCATCAGCCCCTTAGACCAAGGTAAGCTCTATGTTGCCAAGTTTAACGATGAC
>DATNQS010000704.1:0-5737 GCA_036703925.1 Candidatus Sericytochromatia bacterium | reverse complement strand
TTTGTCAGCGTTGTCAGCATCCGAATCGTGGTTGATTTACCTGCACCATTGGGTCCAAGCAAGCCAAACATCTCACCCGCTTGTAGCTCAAAGGAAAGGTTGTTGACAACAGAGGCTTTGTCAAACGTTTTGTAAACATTTTGCAGTGAAACAGCAGGAGGCATAGAAAAGTTTTGAGTTTTAAGTTTTGAGTGACGAGTTTTGAGCGTTACCTTCGGTCTTTTGGTTTCGTCCTACTTCCGGCTTGATTCCTACTTCCGGCTGGATATAGAGGGTAAGGGGCGCTTGCTGGTTTTGGGAAGCGATCGATAGCGGTGTTTCCAAGTTTTGAGGCTGAGGATGCAGGCAACGAGCCAAACGGTTCCAGCGACATAGCCAGCAACCAAATCTGGAAGCCAATGCACGCCGAAGTAAAGCCGACTAAAACCGATCGCGCCGACGAGCAAAACCGTAACGGTGGCGATCGCGGCTCTCCAGCGCGGTACTTGGACTGCCAGCAAATAGCCAATAATGCCAAAAACCACAAAAGACATCATGGCATGACTGCTGGAGAAATTGGAGACGTTAACTTCAACGGCTTGCTGCCAGAAGGTTGGACGAGAATGTGCAAACAGAACTTTAAGTAGAGCGTTAAGCCCAAACGCACCGCTCGTCGCGATCGCCAGCGTTACCGTTTCTGCCTGTCGCTTACGGCAAAGTAAAACTGTTGCTAAGAGCAAACTTGCCGCTAGCAGCACAGAGACACTGCCGACGTTTGTGAGGACAACCATCACGTGGTCTAAAAAGGGCGTGTGCCATTGCTGGAGCGCCAGTAAAAGACGAACGTCGATCGACGGGGTTTGCTGCCCAAAGACCGTTGCCGCGATTTCATAAAAGCCCCACAGGGCAAACAGAGCAATCAGTAAACCGATCAAACGAACCGTTGTTAGCAGCGGAAGCATTCGCGTTCCAACATGCTCGCGCCAGAGGCGGAGAATCCTCTGACTTAGCTCATGCATAGGGATTGCAAGATACAGCTAAACATTTTTGCAGGCAGCAAATACTCCTATCAGTCTATCGAGCTAGAGTCTGAACTGCCTGAATTATCGGCAAATGGTCACAACAGCGACTTCGATGCAAAAGACACCGGATGTCTTGACTGCCAATATCGTTTGAACTCAGCGGAACCACGAGGAATGTTTGTTATGGTGATGCCTTGCAGTTGCTTTTGACCAACTCCTTCATCAAACTAAGCTTTCCCAGGCGACAGCAATAATCTCGCTTAACCGATGCCGCTGCTGATAATCAAGCAACGCATCATCTGCTAAAACCTCTGTTATCAGGTCTTCTAGCGACTGCCCCTTGGAACGCGCTACATCCACAACTCCCACGATCGCAGTGGCAATCAGCTCTTCATCTACAAACTTCTGTCTAAAAGTACCAACCTCTGGGGTGTTCGCTGGAATAGGATAGTTCATGGCAGGTTGAGTAAAGCGATTGATGCAGGAACCCTGAATGATTTATGAGAGACTTGTAAAGTTTCTTAAGTCGATGATGTGAACTGAAGTTTAGCGCACTTTTACCAGTGTTTAACCTGTCCTTTTTAGTAGTTCATTGAAGCTTGGCTCCCCTAAATGAAGGAAGTTCTTTACATTGAAGTCCCTACCCCAGATGTAGAGGCTGTTAAAGTCTGGCTACAGCGGAGCTTTGAGCCTCAATCAGGAGTCAAAGTCATTACCCCGAGTGGCATTCGTCTACTGTTCTCTCAGGCTACACATCAGGATACACGCACTCCAGAAATACGAGCGGCAAATCAACCAGTAGCGGCTGAACTAGCAATTTTTGTCTGGTCGCTGCAACGAACGACGTATCTTAAGGTCTTTCGCTGGACAGAGCAGCCAGCGCCTCAAGAAAAGTCTTTGCTGGCGCAACTGACGCAAGCGTTGCGCGATCCTTTCCCCAATCAGTATCCCCAACCGCCTGCGATCGACCTGTCATGTCAAACCATTTTCGCTGCGCTGGCAGAGCAATATCCTCTTACTGTTAAGTATTTTCAAAAGATGCCCAATGGTGAGTATGACCTGACCCGTGTGTACTGGTGGGAGCAGCGCTGGCGCGAAGGTGTGCAAAATCCGCAGCAACCCAGACAGGTAGTGTTTAGAGGAGAGGATAAAGGGGGCAGAACTCAGCACGAACAAAACTCAATCTCTCATCCCTCACCCTCTTACGATCTGATCTACATTGGCGGTGCGCTGGGTGTAATCCACGCCGCAGTGATGGCAAGGTTGGGCTACCGGGTGCTGCTGCTGGAGCGGCTGCCCTTTGGCAAGATGAACCGAGAATGGAACATTTCGCGTAGTGAGTTTCAAAGCCTGATTGACCTGGGTTTATTCACGCCCAGTGAGTTTGAGAGTGTCATTGCTAGAGAATATGTGGATGGCTTTCACAAGTTTTTTGATGCCAACAATCCATCGGCAGCAAAAGCGCCTGTGCTACATACGCCAACGGTGCTGAACGTAGGGCTAGATGCTGAAAAGCTGCTGCGAACCTGTGGCGAAAAACTACGGAGCTATGGTGGCGAGATTTGGGATGAAACAGAATTTAGCCGTGCTGAGGTCGATCGCACTCAAGTAACGGTGCAAGCCAAGCACTTACCAACGGGCGAGGTGCGATCAGTCAGTGGGCGGCTGTTGGTGGATGCGATGGGTACGGCATCACCGATCGCGTGGCAACTGAATGGCGGACGGGCCTTTGATAGCGTTTGTCCTACCGTGGGAGCGGTCATTGCCAGCGGCTTTGAACCGGGTGTGTGGGAGGCTTGTTATGGCGATGTGCTCAACAGTCATGGCGACATTTCGCGGGGACGGCAGCTGATCTGGGAACTGTTTCCAGCCGATGGCGAGGAGTTAACGTTTTATCTGTTTCACTACCATCGGGTGCATCCTGATAATCCCGGCTCACTGCTGGAAATGTACGAAGACTTTTTCACCATCTTGCCGGAGTATCGCCGCTGCGATGTGGACAAACTGGTCTGGAAGAAACCCACCTTTGGCTATATTCCAGGGCACTTTACGACGGGACGGAGCGATCGCGCGGTGGCGGTCGATCGCCTGATCGCACTGGGCGATGCGGCATCTTTGCAATCTCCGCTCATCTTTACCGGTTTCGGGTCACTGGTACGAAATCTACCCCGGTTGACGCTTTTGCTTGACACTGCCCTGAAGCACGATTTGCTGAGTGCCAAACACCTCAATCAAATCCGCGCCTACCAGAGCAATGTGGCTGTCACCTGGCTTTTTTCTAGAGGCATGATGGTGCCCACGGGGCGAAACCTGCCGCCTGAGAGGGTAAACGCCATGCTCAACACGTTCTTTGGCATTCTGGGAGATCAGTCCCCTGCGATCGCCGAAGCATTCATTAAAGATCGGGTTGACTGGCTCACGTTTAACCGCATGGCGCTCACTGCTGCCTGGAAGAATCCGAAGCTGTTGCTATGGATCTGGGACATGGCAGGAGCGTTAGACTTTGGTCGCTGGCTAGGCAGCTATCTCGACTTCACCATCACGGCTTTCATCAGTAGCCTGGTGCGTAGCTGGTTCCCGGCGCTTTTACGTCAAGTACAGCCCTGGTTAGAACCGAGGTTTCCAGGCTTGTGGCTGTGGCTGTTGGTTCAAAGCTATACCTGGACAGATGGCGTTGGACGGCCCCAGGTGGTGCAGTCTAGCGCTACAGAAGCCGCAGAAGAACAAGCTCATGCGCCGATCGGATGACGGTTGTCTGCTACTCACTGGCTCAATCGGAGCATGGTCCTGTCATGACTGCTCTCCAATCATGCTTTTTCACCAAGCCCTGTCGTCTTTTTACCGCTTGGGAAACATTGGCAAATTCACAGCCGCCAACGATGCTAGCTTCTTGGCTGGGCGGAGGGGATACACGATCGGCGAGGGGGGTACTGCAAACGATGGGGATGCCACCGTAGAACGGCTAACAGTCTGTGCTGGCTGTGGCATCACCGTTTGATCCGCAACATTTAACACTAAGGCATCGGTGTCAGCTTGAGTAACTATTTCAGTATCAGTCGATCGCGCGATCTTCCCTGCATTGACTAGTCGATCGCGCCATGTCCAAGCCGTCTGCGAGGGTGCTGTCTCGGCTGCCTCTTCCAAGGGTGCTGCACCTGTAGCAAAGATGGGTGGAATGGCTGTTGTGCTGGTCGGTACGCTCGGTAACGGCTGCTTGTCTGTCGGCACCAGGTTCGCGTCACCCGAAGCGAGGCTCATTTGAGCGGGATCAACTGATTCGAGCGGACGATCGACGTCAGCAGTGACCGACTCGGGACATTCGGCTTGCAGTGGTAGATCGATGAGCGTTGCCAGGTTATCCCCGAGGGGATCAGTGGCACCGCTATCGGGTAGGGGGGGGAGTGAGGCGCTGGCGATCGTGCTTGGGCTGAATGAGCTAACGTCAGGTTGCTGCTGCTCTAAATGGCGATCGGGTAAACCAAACAGCATTGAACCAGGGGCTTCTAACAGGGGCAGTGCGTCAGCATCAACACATTCTGCCTCTAGACTTGCCTCTGAGAAGGGAGTGAGGTTAACACATGGTTCTGACGGAAGCACAGCCGTCGGTAGGTCTAATGGCTGCGTGTTCGCAACGGGAAAGATTAGCTGCATCAAATGGTTGACGAACTGCGGATCTTCAGAGTCCAGCGGCGATAGCTGACCAGCAGACGCAGATAGCGACTCATGTTCCGAAAACTGTCCGCTAAACGGTGTTGCTAGTTCTGCCTCTACACCATCCTGTCCTAGTGCCGAATCGCCAGTATTCAAGAGTTTGAACAGTCGGTCGGGTCGATCGGTCGCGTCTGTTGTGTCTTGTAAAGTCTTGGCAGCCAGTGACCAGGGCTTGACAGGTGGATTTTTAGGCAATAGTTCAGACGAGGCATCTAGTACAGTTGCGTTGCCAGCCATGTCGATGTCAGTCATGACAGGGTGCCCATAGACAGCAGGCATTTCAAGGCTTTTTTCTAGCGCCGCTTTAAATTGAAGGGTTTGTTGCTGTTGGCGATGCAGCCGCAGCCGTAGGTCGCGGCAGGTGTTCTCTGCTTGCAGCACTTGTTGAACTTGCTCGTTATGGCGCTGCTGAGTCAAGGCACAATCGCGCTCTAGCTGGGCAATCCGTTCCTGGCTGCTGCTAAGTTGCTCAGTGAGTGTTTCTACCAGAATTTGCTGTCGCTGGGCAGTCTGGTGCGATCGCTCAAGTTCTTGCAAAAGTTGCTGAAGGCTCTCCTGCGCTGAGTCAAAGGGTTGTTCCTGACCGCTGACGCTTATGCTGTCCAGGAGATTGCTGACTGCTTGCAGACGATGGCATACTGCCAGTTCTTCGTCAGAGAGATGCTCCAATGCTGTCTCTGCTTGTGTCAGTCGATCGTGCAGGGTGTCTTGCGGCTGTAGCGGCTGCCTCTGTGCCATACCTTCAGCGCTTTCCAAGGGGATCGTGCCAATGTAGGTCGCCTCAGGACTAATTTCAGCGCTACTGTAGTGGATGACTCCCGGCGCAACCGTATTGTCCCAACGTTCCATAGGGGTTTCTCCTTTTAGCTGCCATCTTTCTGTGACTTCATGTGGAAGGGCATCGACGCTCATTGCCCCAGGAAAATCAACAGTTTGCCAGTCTTGAGCCGACCCTTCTGATCCTTCAATCGGTGCTGGTGTCACCTCTGATGCGATCGGCTCGCTTACCAAGGCGCTCTCGGTTG
>DATNQS010000703.1:0-28453 GCA_036703925.1 Candidatus Sericytochromatia bacterium | reverse complement strand
ATCGGCACGTCTGCCAATGAGTGCTTCGATATCCTTGATGGAGTTGATGTACATACCGGGCGGTAGTTCAACTATGACGCCATTTTGCAGAACTCTGGCTTGACAGGCTAAACGGGAGTTTGGCTTGCAGGTGGTAATGACTTCTAGCGTGCGTTGTTCACGGCGGCTAATCGACGATAGGGAGTCCATACCCTCTTGCACGTAAATGTGGCAAGTGGCGCACATACCCCGACCACCACATTCTTTCAAAACATCCAAATCTTTATTTAAAAGGACTGACAACAGGTTGCCGTTGGTTTCAACGGAGGTTTCCTGCGCGATCGGTTCCAGTCTGACAGTTTTAGCCATGATTTTTGGGGAGAGGGTAAAAGGTGAAAGTAGGGGGAGAGGAGTAAGGGTAAGGGGTAAGAGAGGCGGTCTGGGGGCTGAAGCCTAAGGGATGAGAACACTAAATCTAAACTCAACACTCAAAAACTTCCTCTTGCTGCTGCCTGCTCCCCCCTCAGATCCCTCGCTTCCGTCCTCACTCTTTACCCTTGTGTGGAATCGTTTAATGGCTCCAGTAGGAGTGCTTTTTGCTGGTCGTTGAGGGCTTTTTGTTCAACGATCGCAGGAAAATCGCGCATTACTTGAGAACAACGTTTGATGAAAGCGGTAACCCACTCTTGCAGCCATCGGCGCTCTGGTGCAGTGAGGGGTGCAGTAACTGCCTGCGGTGGTGATCCTGTGACTGTAAATTGTGCAGTGCGATCGATCTGTACAGTGGCTAGCCAATCTGATGGCGGGCGCGTAGCTTTCCAGTAGTTTGCAATCACGTGTGTGCCGAGGTATTGGGTTGTGAATTGGCTGAGGTGGTTGAGCGCAGCGATTGCCTCGAACAACGTGGTAGTGTCAGGTGTTTTAGCACTGGGAGGGCTAGGTTCTGGCAGACTAGGTTTTGGCAGAAACGGGGCGGGACTACTGTCTGCTAGTGGTGTTGCAAGCGGTATAGCTTCGGCTGCTCGTGGTTTCTCCGACCGGAGAGCGGTTGTTGCGCCAGGAGTTGTGGCTGGGACAACACTCTGCTTGCGATAGTGCAAACCTGTAAGGGTAACGTTACCTGCAAGCAACCGAAAGGTCGCGATCGCGTTTGGTATATCTTCCTTCAGCACGGTCTTAAGCTGGGTGATCATGCTTAAATAGTCTGCACAGACTAGCCTCTGATGGGTTAACACCAGCAGCACCATGCCACGGTCAAGCCTATAAAGCCGCACCTGATGTTCAGCAAATTGAAACTCAAACACATCAAAGCTATCAGGAATGGTTTCAACGACTTGCAAGATACCTTGAGCGAGAGCTTCTTTTTGTTGATAGTTCAGGGTCTGGTCGATCCCACAGAAATAAGGACGAGAGCGCCCATCCATTAGGGCAACGCCTGCAATTCCTGGTAAATTCAGAAAGTCCTGAATAACCTCCCGTTTCATAGTTCTTTAATTTACGTTTCAATACGATACATGGCACAACGTACTGCTAGGGACTATGCAGGCGGCTGTGTTAGGGTTTCTGGTTTAGCAGCCTCTTGCTTCTGGTGATTGAAAGGCTGTTTAGCCAGTAGATGAACACTCCGGCTCCTCCCATCTCTCAGGTTTAGCAGTATGTCTGACCTTCCATTTACTCTGGATCAACTACGCATTCTCAAAGCGATCGCCGCTGAGGGAAGTTTTAAGCGCGCTGCCGATAGTCTATACGTCTCTCAGCCTGCCGTTAGTTTACAAGTCCAAAACCTAGAGCGCCAGTTGGATGTGCCTTTATTCGACCGTGGTGGTAGGCGAGCACAGCTTACAGAAGCGGGGCATCTCCTTTTGAGCTATGGCGAAAAGATTCTCACGCTCTGTCAAGAAACCTGTCGCGCGATTGAAGATTTGCAAAACCTTCAGGGCGGCACGTTGATTATTGGAGCGAGTCAAACGACTGGCACGTATCTTTTACCCCGCATGATTGGCGTTTTTCGGCAGCAGTACCCTGATGTTGCTGTGCAGCTACATGTGCATTCAACCCGTCGCACCTCCTGGAGTGTTGCGAATGGACAAATCGATCTTGCGATCATTGGTGGCGAAATTTCGCCTGAATTGCAAGACTCTCTAGAAATTATTCCCTATGCTGAGGACGAACTAGCACTGATTTTGCCCGTCTTGCATCCGCTGGCAAAAGCAGGAACGATTCAAAAAGACGATTTATACAAGCTTCAGTTCATTGCGTTAGATTCACAGTCAACGATTCGCAAAGTTATTGATCAGGTACTGGCTCGCTGTGGTATTGAAACGCGCCGCCTCAAAATTGAGATGGAGTTGAATTCGATCGAGGCCATAAAAAACGCCGTGCAGTCGGGTCTAGGCGCAGCGTTTGTGTCGATTTCAGCGATCGAAAAAGAGCTGCAAATGGGTGTGTTGCACCGTGCCAGAATCGACGATGTGGTGGTGAAACGGATGTTGTCGGTCATTATTAATCCCAACCGCTATCGCTCGAAGGCAGCCGAAGCCTTCTGCCGGGAGATTTTGCCAAAGTTTGCTGGTTATGCCAATCTGCAGCCCTACCAACCGGAACACACCGAACTGTTAAAGCCTGCCATTTCCAGTTCAAGCAGCCGTTTAGTCGTGCCAGAAATTGATTAAGCTAGCCTTAGCGATCGCCTCACAGCCCATTTTTTATGGATCTTTACTGCACTCGTCCAGGCTGTCCACGTCCCGTCAATGCCTGCGCTGACTTAGATCATCAAGTCACACTCAAGACAGTGCCGCAAAAATATTGCACCACGTGCGGCATGGAGTTGATTCTGATTGGGCGGTATCTGCCGCTGAGGCTATTGGGGCAGGGGGGCTTTGGGGCAGCTTTTTTAGCACGCGATCGCTACACGCCTGCTATGCGCCAGTGCGTCGTCAAACAGTTTTTGCCCTCTGGTCAACTTAGCCCTGCTCAACTGGTCGTCGCGCAACAGTTGTTTGAGCGCGAGGCAGAAGTGCTGGAGCAACTAGGCAACACGCATCCACTGATTCCTGACCTGTTTGCCTTTTTTGAGCTAACAGCTTCCAGCCCTCAAGCCGGTAAGCAAGACAAGTTTTTCTACCTCGTACAGGAATATATCGACGGGGAGACGATGGAAGAGGAACTTGTGCAGAAGGGCACGCTCGCCACAGGCGATGTAGTAGCCATGCTGAAGGAAATGCTTGATGTTTTAACCTTTGTCCACGAAAACGGCTCTATCCATCGTGATATCAAGCCGTCCAACATCATGCGTCATCGCAGCGGACGCTTTTATCTGTTGGATTTTGGTGCAGTGAAGCAGGCAGCCAAAGGCGCAGCAACGGCTAAGTCAACTGGTATTTATTCATTGGGCTTTGCGCCGCCAGAACAGATGGCAGGTGGCGAAGTGTATCCCTCTAGCGACCTCTATGCCCTTGCTGTAACGTGCCTGATGCTGTTGACGGGCAAGCAGCCCAATGATCTGTTTGATTCCTATAGCAATGCCTGGAAGTGGCGCAATGATGTGCCTAATGTCCCTGATTCTTTGGCTGATGTGTTCGATCGGATGCTGCTGCAAACTCCCAGTCAACGATTTCAGTCGGCAGCAGACGTAGTGGCGGCGTTGAAAGCAGCGGCGGGTACTGTACGATCGCAGCCTCCAAAGCGAACGCCATTACCGACACCTCAACCCACACCTACGCCTCCTACCACGCTACCGCAGCCCGTCCCATCACCGCAGGCACTTCAGACCACCTCTGGGAAAGCTGCACCCCAGGTAGCTGTTCAGCCTGCAAAACCTGTGCGTCAACGTGCTGCGATCGCGCCGTTCTCAACGGTGGAATTGTTGGGTGCCGCTGCCTTCACTGGCTTTGAAGGGGGGCTGTTGGCGATCGCCCTGTTGAGTCTTTCTGGCACCGTGCTGATCGGTGCTGGTTTTTGGGTCGTGTTGCTAGTCGGACTGGTCTTTCTGCAAAACCGTCGCATTATTGAGCGGCTAGATTTGCTGATTGTAGTGGGTCTTACGCTACCGATCGTACTGTTTCTGCCGCCACTGCATGGTGCGGTTGCTAGGCTGGGCAACAACGTATTAACGACCGTTATAGCCATAGCTGTGGTGACTGGACTAAGTGCGATCGCGGTGACGGCTCTCTTTCGGATCATTTTCAATCTGCTGTCAAACTGGCTTTAAAGAACATAGATTAAACAAAGCCAGCTTTTTCGTTTAGGGATACGGTATTGCCTTCGCATCGCCATACTAGAAGCTCTTACCCTGGCGGATTGAGAGGTTTACGGGTAATTTTATCTTGCTCCTGAGAAGTCTTTGGAGAACGCTTGTTCAAGAGCCGAAGTGCAAGATGCAAGCTCGATCGCCATAGCTTTGGTGTTAGCTGTAATGCTTACTCTGGTTGCGGTTGACGTTAAGCGGTTACCCTTAAACACTTGCTCGGTCGCTAGCCTTTAAAGTGGCACAACAAAACTTTATCTGAAGCCCCCTCTACTCAAGCGCTCTTAGGGGAACAATAACAAGAGTGAAAGCACCCGAGCCTAAGAGTATTCTGATCACAACCTCAATACTGATCACAAGGTCACAGGCTTTGCTACACGTATCATCGGCTCAACTCTCCTCAATACGATTAGCCTGTGTTACATAAGACCGTCTCCTCTGAAACTCTATGGCACCAAGCGCCGATTGGTATACTTCAGCTTGGTTTAGATGGGGGCATTACCCACGCCAATCCAGCTTTTTGTAAGCTAGTTGGCTATACAGAAGCACAACTGCGCCGCCTCGATCATCGTGCCATTTCTCACCCTGACGATTTTGCGGCTGAAGTGCAGTTACTTCAGC
The DNA here is from genome assembly GCA_036703925.1 of Candidatus Sericytochromatia bacterium. Lineage (GTDB taxonomy): Bacteria > Cyanobacteriota > Cyanobacteriia > Leptolyngbyales > Leptolyngbyaceae > Stenomitos. Next base: position 23,607 of record DATNQS010000703.1, on the reverse strand, counting down.
AAATGATTGATCACAGTCAACGCCAGCAAGTTTTACGAAAACGCTATCAGCAGTGTGATGGCAGCATAGTTTGGGCTGAAGTTAACCTCTCCTTGATGTCTGATGATGAAACAAGCGGGGGCGTAATTCTTTGCTTTATTACCAACATCACTGATCGTCGCCTAAGAGAGCAAGAGGTGTGGCAATATCGTGAGCGAGAAGCGCTGCTGGCAGATATCTCTTTGCAATTGCGGGCAACAACTAGCTTACAAAACGTGATGCAAGACGCTATAGAACGACTGCGGCAAACCCTTGTGGTCGAGCGCGTTCTTGCGTATCAATTTTTCCCTGACCAGAGCGGTGTTTGTTTGGTAGAAGCGGTTGCCCCCTGTTACCCATCGATGCAGGGACAAACGTTTGCGTCTGACTGTATGCCCTCGGCTTATCTGGATGCGTATCGTGATGGACGGTTGTGGGCAGCGACCGATATCCTTGACGAAGGTTTGTCTGACTGCCACAAGACCATGCTAGAAAACGCTCACGTTCGGGGCATGATGGTTGCTGCGATCGTCAGCATGGATGCCGCCCTAGAGCCTCAGAAGCGCACCCTCTGGGGTTTGCTAACGGTACATTGTCGCACGCCTCGCCTCTGGACGATTGAGGAACAACGATTGCTGCAAGTGGTAGCAGCCCAGCTAGCGATCGCGGCTGAACAAAGCCAGCTACTGCAATCGCTTCAGCAGCGTGCCTATGACCTTGAAGACCGAGTGAGCGAACGGACGCGATCGCTGGCACAGGCGCTTAAATTTGAGCAACTGGTGCATCATTTGACGGAGACACTACGCCAGCATTTAGACGCTGACCAAGTACTACAGGCAGCGGTAGAAGGACTCACGCAGATACTCAACCTTGATCGCTGTGCAGTTGGTTTAATTAGTACCGACCAGGCTTACTTGACCATTCGCTATGAGAGTATTGGCGACGGTGCATCCTTACCAGCCCTGTTAGGGGAATCGTTCTCATGGCAATATCTACCAACTATGTGGTCTCAGACGCTTAGGCCGCCCAGCGATCGCAGCACGGCGATTACTAGAGATAGCCAGACTACGCCCCCAGCAGGGGCAAAGCAAGCGGCTGCAACACAATTACGCTCAACTGTACTACCCTCAACGGCACCACCCTCAACAGTACAATCCCTAGCGGAATACACCAGCCCGATCCAAGACGACCAGGGGCTGTTGGGCATTCTCACAGTCTGCCGTCATCCTGATCGCTCGTTTGCATCGAACGAAATTACGCTAATCGAGCAAGTTGCCAGCCAGTGTGCGATCGCCCTCCGTCAAGCTGACCTCCACCACCAAAAGCACGACTTGCGCGTCAGTGCAGACTACTTTCGCTCGTTTTTAGCAACATCAACCGATGTCTTTGTTGAGTATGACGCTAGTTTGCGCTGTCTGTCGATGAATCCTGCGGGTAGCACGATGCTTGCGCTGGCGACCGAGGCGATCGTGGGCAAAACAAATCAGGAGCTCTTTGGTGACACAGCCGCATTCATTGACTCCACCCTTCAGCGCACCTTTGAGACAGGCGAAAAAGCCTTTGTTGACTATGAACTCCTTTTGCCACAAGGTCGCCGTTTCTTTGAAACCGTTTACACCCCCATCACAGAGCCATCAGGGGTAGTCCAGCGCGTGGTGGGGGTCAGTCGTGACGTGACGGAAGTGAAGCAGCAGTGGCAACTTTTAGAGCAACAAAACCAGCAGTTAACCGAAACCACACGCATCAAACAAGAATTTATTGCTACCACCAGTCATGAGCTTCGCACTCCGCTGACGGCGGTTTTAGGCTTCTCAAATGTCTTACTGCAAGGCTTTTTTGGTACGCTCAACGCAAAACAACAAGATTATGTGGAGCGCATTCACGAGAGCGGACAGCACTTACTAGATTTGATTAACGATATTTTAGATTTATCACGCCTTGAAGCCGATCGCCTGGAGCTAGACGTACAGGCAATCTTCGTTGCAGACATCTGTGAAGGCGTAATGAGCCTTATTCGTGAACGCGCACTGAATCAAGGACTCGAGCTAGACATTGATCTTGATGCAGGCATCGACTGGATTGTTGTTGACCCCAGGCGGCTCAAGCAAATGTTGCTCAACCTCTTAGTTAATGCCATCAAGTTTACACAAGAGGGCACTGTCGGCTTGAAAGTATATCGGCAATCGCTACCTGACTGCGCCTATGCTTTGACACCAACTGAGCCAGCCGAGCCGAACGATGATACAACCACTGATATGATTCACTTTTTGGTGTGGGATACCGGCATTGGCATTGATGCTATTAATCAGCAGAAACTCTTTTTGCCCTTTTCCCAAATTGATAGTTCCCTGGCTCGACAACACCAGGGAAGTGGTTTAGGGCTCGTCATTACGCGCAAACTGGCAGAATTACACGGCGGCATGGTCACGTTAGAATCTAGCCCCAATGAAGGTGCTCGTTTCACTATTTCGTTGCCGTTCCGCCGAGCAGTCTAACGCTTAGGAACACAGTTGAATAAAATCAGTCTTATCATGTGCTAGGCATGGCTACGCTAACGCAAAGCCATGCCGCAGGCTATTGCCCTTACAGATAGTCAAATTTACAGGTTGTTTACGGCTCGTTCCTTAGTAGCTTGCGTCACCTGGAACACGATCGCCTGCCAGTTCAGCACCCTCTTGCTCTAGCGAGGCATTGCGAATTGCCAGCCACTGACGAAACAGCTCAACACCGTGCAAATCACTTGTTTGATAACGACGCACCGCCCGATCGATCTCCTGAGATGTTTTGAAAACCGGAACCGTGCCTTGAAGTTCTTGCATGGTCAGCCTCTGCTTTAAGTGCATTTGAATCTATCTGTATTATCCCCTAGAAATCTGGAGCAGATATGAAGACAATAAAAAGTATCTTAAGCTACAGTTTTTGTTTTTGTGAATTAAACCAGGGGCAGCAACAGCTCAAACTCCGTTCCAGGGGCTAAATGTTGATCTGTTAGGGTTGCTGAAGCGTGAGTGTCAGTTCTGTCAGTCGCTGGGCACGATCGCAGCTTAAACTTGCCACCATGCTTGGCTGTAATAATTTGGTAGCTCACAGCTAGACTCGTTTCCTTCTCTGCCCGCTTCTTCACCGAAAACGACTCCAAAATACGCGCTTGATCCGCGGTCGCGATGCCAGGACCATTGTCCGCAATGCAGATTGCAACCCAGCGCAACGTGGGAGCACCTGCGATCGCCTGCGATCGAATTTCGGTCGTGATTGTGATCGTCGGCTTCACGGCAGCGGGCGCAAGTATGAGGCTCTGATGACTCGCTCTAAAGTCTTGCTCTAGCTGCTGGCTCACTGCTTGATCAATCAGTGCATCCACTGCCTTACTAAGGATATTCATAAAAACTTGGTGAAGCTGTCCGGCAAAGCAGACAACGGGTGGCAAATGCCCATAGTGCTTAACGACTTGAATATCGCTGGTGAGGCGGCTTTTGAGCAGCAGCAAAATGCTATCAAGCAGTTCATGCAGGTTAGCAGGCTTGGGGTAAACCTCATCAATATGGCAGAAGTTTTGCAAACTGCTTGCTAACTTTGATAAGCGCTCTGCACCTGTACGAATGCTGGCGATCGTCTGTGGCAAATCCTGTCGGAGATAGTCAAGCTCCAGGTCGTCTCGTAACTGCACCAGCGCGGTAGGCAACTGCCCCAGATTTGTTTCGTAAGCCGCCAGCAATTGTAAAAGGCTGTCACTGTAAGCAGAAACATGGCTGAGATTACCCCAAATAAAGCTTACTGGGTCAAGAATCTCATGGGCAATGCCATCTACCAGTCTCCCCAGGCTTGCCATCTTGTCGCTTTGAATCAGTTGCGCTTGTGTCCGCTCGTACCGCACCTGTGTCTCAATGCCACGGATCTGCCAGTAGGCAATATTGAGAGTGTGAATATCCAGTAAGTAATACGTTTGGGGATCTGCCTGGACGACGATCGGTTCACCTTGTAGCTCTGGCGATCGCCGCAATGCCTGCTGTGCTGCCACCACGATCGATGTTGTCCCTGACAGTAGTAACAAATCACTACGAGCATAGCTGTACAAGACTCGAAGCGGTTTCTTGAGAAAAAGCTCAATGCCGCTAGGACGAATCAAATACTCTAGCAGGCGATGACGAGAAATCATGCCCCTAAACTGCCCCTGCTCCACCAGTACCGCTCCTGGTAACAATGGATGCTGCTCAAACGTCTGAGCTAGTTCAATGCCTAAGCAGCCCAACTCAATATAAAAGCTATAGCGCTGCAATTCCTGAAGTGTTGCCTCCAGGTCTAGGGTTTGTAAACATCCCTCTACAAGCGTTGGTGGTGAGAGATGATGGTAGAACTCATTTGGCACCATGTGACAAAACAATTTAGGAACCCCGATCTATTTATTTAGAAAATAACCGACAGATCTAGCCATACTGATAGGCAGGTTCCGCTCAGTTTGCCCAGAAGTAGGCAATTAGTAACTTCCTGCATTTTTCATGCAAGACAAGCTCTCTCAGCACAAGACGATTTAGCGATCGCCTGTCATCTGTAGTCAATTTCCTAGTTATTACCTTTAAGTATCTTTAACCCTCTCCTCAGGTGCAGCCAACTGTGAATGAACAGGGTGCAACCCAGTTGTCTAACGATGGCGACGCTCATGATAAAGGCGAAGGTAAAAGGAAGGGTAAGAAGGACGATTAAAATTTTGTGCGGCAGAGCGGTTTTCCCTGAGAGAGGTTGTCCTTGAGGATAGCCTCTCTCAGTTGTTTTTAGGCGTTCTCCGGTAGAAGGAGAAGCTAAAAGTTTCACTCAGTTCGGATACCCGTACAGACAAAAAAGTTGCAATTGTATCTAACCTTCGGTAGATTAGCACTCAGGGGGTGAGAGTGCTAACTCCTCCCTGAGTGCTAACGCAACTGAATTTTATTGTTCAGCTTAACCTGCTAGTTTGGAGAATTTTGTATGGCAGCCGTAACTCTGAGCGTCTCTACTGTAAAGCCGCTGGGTGATCGTGTTTTTGTGAAAGTAAGCGCCTCTGAGGAGAAGACCGCTGGTGGAATTCTTCTACCTGATGCTGCGAAAGAAAAGCCTCAGATTGGCGAAATTGTTGCCGTTGGTCCTGGTAAGCGCAGTGACGATGGTGCGCGCCAAGAGCCAGAAGTGAAAATTGGCGACAAGGTACTTTATTCCAAGTATGCAGGCACCGATATCAAGCTCGGCGCTGAAGAATACGTCTTGTTGTCTGAAAAAGACATTCTAGCGATCGTCTCTTAGGAGTTAAGAGTTCTCAGTTTTGAGTTTTGAGTTATTCCATGACCGTGATAACCAAAACTTGAAGCTTGAGATTCAAAGCTGGTAAGCGATTCAACTCAAAACTCATCACTCAACACTTAAAACTACTGGAACTTATGGCTAAGCGCATCATTTACAACGAAAATGCTCGTCGTGCTCTTGAAAAAGGCATGGACATTTTGGCTGAAGCAGTGGCTGTCACCCTCGGTCCTAAGGGTCGGAACGTCGTACTGGAGAAGAAGTTCGGCGCTCCCCAAATTGTGAACGATGGTGTCACGATCGCCAAAGAAATTGAGCTTGAAGACCATGTGGAGAACACAGGTGTAGCCCTGATTCGTCAAGCAGCTTCCAAAACCAACGATGCAGCGGGTGATGGCACCACAACGGCAACGGTGTTGGCACACGCGATCGTTAAAGAAGGTCTGCGGAACGTAGCAGCAGGTGCAAACGCAATCTCACTCAAGCGCGGCATCGACAAGGCAACCAACTTCCTGGTAGATCGCATTGCTGAACACGCTCGCCCTGTGGAAGATTCCAAGGCGATCGCGCAAGTCGGTGCAATTTCTGCTGGCAACGATGATGAAGTTGGTCAGATGATTGCCAACGCAATGGACAAAGTGGGCAAAGAGGGTGTGATTTCCCTTGAAGAAGGCAAGTCGATGACAACCGAACTGGAAGTCACCGAAGGGATGCGCTTTGACAAAGGTTATATCTCCCCTTACTTCGCGACCGACACCGAGCGCATGGAAGCAGTGCTGGATGAGCCTTTCATCCTGATTACTGACAAGAAAATTACTCTGGTACAAGACCTGGTGCCCATTCTGGAGCAAGTTGCTCGCTCTGGTCGTCCTCTGGTCATCATCGCTGAAGACATTGAGAAAGAAGCGCTGGCAACTCTGGTGGTTAACCGTTTGCGCGGTGTACTGAACGTGGCTGCCGTCAAGGCTCCTGGCTTTGGCGATCGCCGTAAGGCAATGCTGGAAGACATCGCTGTCCTCACCGGTGGTCAACTGATCACTGAAGACGCAGGTCTGAAGCTGGACACCACCAAGCTTGAATCGCTGGGTAAGGCTCGTCGCATCACCCTCACCAAAGACACCACCACGATCGTCGCTGAAGGCAACGAGAAAGCTGTCAAGACTCGTGTTGAGCAAATCCGTCGTCAAATGGAGGAAACTGAATCCTCCTATGACAAAGAAAAACTGCAAGAGCGCCTGGCGAAGTTGGCGGGTGGCGTTGCTGTGATCAAAGTCGGCGCAGCAACCGAAACCGAAATGAAGGATCGCAAGCTACGTCTGGAAGATGCGATTAACGCAACCAAAGCTGCTGTTGAAGAAGGGATCGTTCCTGGTGGTGGTACTACGCTGGCGCACCTGTCTCCTGAACTGGAAACCTGGGCGAACGATAACCTTAAAGGCGAAGAGCTAATTGGTGCATCGATCGTTGCTCGTGCTTTAGCGGCTCCCCTGAAGCGGATTGCTGAGAATGCGGGTCAAAACGGCGCGGTCATTGCTGAACGGGTCAAAGAGAAGGACTTTAACGTTGGCTACAACGCCGCGACAAACGAATTTGTTGACCTCTTTGAAGCTGGTATTGTTGACCCTGCTAAAGTGACTCGTTCAGCGCTGCAAAACGCTGCTTCGATCGCAGGTATGGTGTTGACCACCGAATGTATTGTCGTTGACAAGCCTGAACCCAAAGATGGCGCTCCCGCTGGTGGCGGTGGCGGCATGGGCGGCGGCGACTTCGACTACTAATTCGGGTACAGGGTTTGTGTGTCGGGTATCGGCATCCCAAATCCGAAAATTTACGAAAAGGGGCGATCGCTTTATTAGGAGCGATCGCCCCTTTTTTGCTTCATTCCGCACAACGACTCAAGGCGCTACACTGATTACGAGTCATTGCAAAACCACAATGCAGGCAAACGAACAACACTACTATTCACCAGAAGCGTATCTGGAACTCGAAGCAGCAGCAGAGTTCAGAAGCGAATATTATAATGGTCAAATTTTTCCAATGGCAGGCGGTACACCTAACCATAACCGAATCATCGTTAATCTTGTTTCCGCTCTAAACGTAGCCTTTGCAGATCAACCCTATGATGTATTCGCGAGCGATTTACGCCTCTGGCTTCCTCGCAAAAATCTTTATACGTATCCCGATGTCATGGTTGTTGCTGACGAATTAGCATTTGCTGAGGGTCGCAAAGATACGATTACAAATCCGGTGGCGATCGTAGAGGTGTTATCTGATTCAACCAAAAACTATGACCGTGGCGAAAAATTTGAGTTCTACAGAACGTTATTTAGCTTCCGAGAATATCTCTTAATTGACCAAAACAAAATCCATGTTGAGCATTGTATTAAGACGACCGATAACAAATGGCTTTTAGCAGAGAATGAGGATATCGACACATTCTTGAGCTTTGCTTCAATTCCTTTTCAAATCTCTCTAGCTGCCCTTTACAAAAAAGTAATTTTCTAGATATAGCAATCCTCTTTGAGTTGTGAGCTTTATCGGTTCAGATCCCCGACTTCTTGAAGAAGTCGGGGACTTGTGTTCACGTATCATTTAGGACTGCTATATACCAACGATCGCCACTCTGTACCCTGCCTGCTTAAGCAGTACTATTCCTAAAAAGGCTACTATGAGCCTGTCAGGCTTCGGCTTGTTGTATTCATGGCTAGCGTGTACTTATGGCTAAAGTATTTGCTTCAATCACTGATGATCTTCAGCGCTTCATTGCAGTTCAGCAGATGTTCTTTGTTGCGACCGCGCCTCTTGCAGCGGATGGGCACATTAATCTTTCTCCCAAAGGTTTAGACAGCTTTCGGATTCTCTCGCCCAATCAAGTTGCTTATCTTGATTTGACTGGAAGCGGCAACGAAACATCAGCACATTTACAAGAGAATGAGCGCATTACGCTGATGTTCTGCGCGTTCCAGGAACCGCCGGTCATTCTGCGGCTCTATGGCAAGGGGCGTACTATTTTACCGGATGCCCCTGACTGGGAGCCTCTTTATGCCAGGTTTTTGCCCATTCCGGGCATTCGTCAAATAATTGTTGCAGATATCGATCGCGTTCAAACGTCTTGCGGTATGGGTGTACCATTATATGAACCGATTGCTCAGCGGCAGTCTTTAGTGAAATGGGCGGAGAAAAAAGGCGAAGACGGGATACAAGCGTATCAGCAGCAGAAAAACAGCAGCAGCATTGACGGGTTGCCAGCACCACTGGCACAAACACTCAAGAGCGGCTTGTAATAAGGTCTTGCTGTGAAGGTCTGACGCTTCTTTAGAAAGCGCTAGTTGCTTGTCCTAATCTCTGACCAGATGTCTTAGAGGCAAATACATAAAATTAAGGTGGCTCTAGCGAACTAGAACCACCTTAAACCCGTTGATTAAGCGTGTAGAGACTCAGTAACAGTTAGTTAGGCGATCGATGCCATCTTCACATCACTGTTAGCAAGCAGTTCCTGAAGTTCATCAGAATCCACTGTTTCTTTCTCAATCAGCATGGCTGCCAACTGATCCAGCACATGGCGATTGGCAACTAAAACCGCTTTACAACGACGGTATGCCTGCTCGACCAGGTTCCGTACTTCATCGTCGATCGCCGCCGCTGTCTCTTCCGAGAAGTCCCGTTCAGCGGCAATGTCGCGTCCCAGGAACATATTGCCCTGCTGACGACCTAGCGCTACAGGACCGAGGCGATCGCTCATCCCAAACCGCGTGACCATTTGACGAGCCACCCGAGCAACCTGCTGAAGGTCGTTCGATGCGCCTGTGGTTACTTCTTCTTCGCCATAGATGAGTTCTTCTGCTAGGCGACCACCAAGGGCGACTGCCATCTGGTTTTGCAGGTAAGAACGCGAGTACAACCCTGAATCCATCCGGTCTTCGCTAGGCGTGAACCAGGTAAGACCACCCGCACGACCACGTGGGATGATGCTGATTTTTTGCACCGGGTCGTAATCAGGCATTAGTGCGCCTACCAAGGCATGACCCGCTTCATGGTATGCCACCAACTCTTTACGCTTTTCGCTCATAACTCGATCTTTCTTCTCGGGACCAGCAAGGACACGATCGATCGCATCGTTCACTTCATCCATCGAAATTTCGGTCAGGTTGCGACGGGCTGCCAGAATTGCAGCTTCGTTCAGCAAGTTCGATAAATCAGCCCCAGTAAAACCAGGAGTCCGACGGGCAATTTTCTCCAGATCCACATCTTTGGACAAGGTTTTGCCGCGGGCATGGACATTGAGAATTTCGAGGCGACCCGCATAATCGGGGCGATCGACCACAACCTGACGGTCAAAGCGACCCGGACGAAGCAAGGCTGCATCCAGCACATCAGGACGGTTTGTTGCCGCAATAATGATGATGCCAGTATTGCCCTCAAAGCCATCCATCTCGGTCAGCAATTGGTTAAGGGTTTGCTCCCGCTCATCGTTACCACCACCCAGTCCAGCGCCCCGCTGACGACCCACTGCGTCAATTTCATCAATAAAGACGATACAGGGTGCATTAGTCTTCGCTTGTTCAAACAGGTCGCGGACACGAGACGCACCCACACCCACAAACATTTCGACAAACTCAGAACCAGAGATGGAGAAGAACGGTACACCTGCTTCGCCTGCAACAGCACGCGCCAGAAGTGTTTTGCCTGTTCCTGGAGGACCCACTAACAGCACGCCTTTAGGAATCTTGGCACCCACCGCCGTAAAGCGATCGGCGTTCTTCAAAAAGTCCACTACTTCGCTAAGTTCCAGCTTCGCCTGATCAATACCCGCAACGTCGCCAAATGTCACCTGTGTTTGTGGCTCCATTTGCACTCTGGCTTTTGACTTGCCAAAGTTCATTGCTTGATTACCAGGACCACTCTGGGCACGGCGCAGTAAGAAGAACAGGCCCACTAGCAACAAGACTGGAAAGAACAGGCTGCTCAAAGCTTTGAGCCAAAACCCGTCATCGTTCTGCGGCAAGACAGAAATATCCACCTTGTTTGAAGTCAGGATGTTGATCAACTCAGGATCATTGGGCAAATTGACTACGATACGATTGTTGCCGTCCTGAACCACCGCAATACTGCGATCGGCGCTAATCCGAACTTTTTCGATCTTGCCCGTTTGCACCTTTTCAATAAACTGGCTATATCGCAAGGTTTCCCTACTAGGGGGCTGCTTGTCAAAGAATGCGGTCGCCAAAGAGACGACTACGATCGCGAGCAGCGTATACAGTCCAACATTTCTCCACCGCTTATTCACCGGGATTTGTCCTCCTTTTATAGGGGTGCGGAGTTTTGCACTATTCGTTTGATGTTAATTAATATTAACGTACTCTCAGGAATAGCGGCTCAAGGTCTGGTAGCAAGGTTTAGGACCTGCCTGCCTTCATCATGCCAAAATTGGGCTGACCAAATTCTGTTAACGTCCTTGTATCCCCTCATCCTAGCGAATGGCTCGTCGTGGTGAAGTGCTAATTGCGGTGATCAATAATCAGGTGGATTTAGTGATCGCCCGTGAACAGCATTGGTATCGCATACCGGTTGCACAGTCAAAAAAGCTGAAGCAGAAAGGCTACTGGTTGGCCAAGTGGCTAGGGCTTTACCAGACTAAAGTGTTTGGTCCTGAAGCATATAACGTAAATTACTATGCCTCAGTGCGCCGCATTTGCGAAGTTTATCGCTGGGAACTGTTTCCTGATCAGCCTAGAGATGACAGGAGTGAGCAGCGCTACAGCAAACTAGAGCTATCGCCGTTAGAAACGTGGGAGCAATTCCAAGCAGCAAGCACGCTCGAGGAGCTATAAACGCACTCGAGCACATAATGTTGCGGCGTTGCGCTTGTAGAAAAATATTAGCCATAAAAAAGGGACAGGCGATCGCCCGTCCCTATCAGGTATCAAATTTTAGTGCAGCGTTAGAAGTTCATCTCGGCTTCCTGCACGCGCTCAACTTGCTTCTTCTTCAGCACCAGCAGAATTTGAGACAGCACAACGATACCGAAGAATGCTAGCAGCCCCTTAACGCGATCGGGGTTTTGCAGCACGATTTCTGCATCCACTTGACCAAAGCCGCCCACATTAGGGTTAATAGTCAGGGCATCACCAGCTTTCACCTCTTGCCCTTCTGAAACAACCAGATCTGGTCCGGCAGGAATCGTGTCAACGACCGTCTTGCCATCCGCCATTTGAATCGTGACCTCATAGCCACCATCTTCTGGCTTGGTCACTTGGGCAATCGTGCCCGCTTCAGACGCATTGTAAACAGCGTTATTGCTCTTTTCACCATTAGGGTAAATTTGTCCACGACCACGATTGCCGCCTACGTGAACTGCATACTTACCGAAGCGGAGCGATTTATCCGTCTTAGGATCGGGAGCCAGGATGGGGAAGACGATCTCCTGGTACTGCTCACCGGGCAGCGGACCAATCACAACAATATTCTCTTTCCCTTCGCTGTAAGGCTGGAAGTAGAGGTCTTGCACCTTCTCCTTCATCTCTTCCGGAATCCGCTCTTCCGGTGCAATTTTGAAGCCTTCGGGCAGCATCAGCACTGCGCCCACATTTAGAGGACCCTTGTCGCCACCGCCAACAACCTGTTGCTTCGTAGCGTCATAGGGAATTTTGACAACGGCTTCAAACACAGAGTCGGGCAGTACAGACTGGGGCACTTCCACTTCAGTCGGCTTCGCTGCTAAATGGCAGTTAGCACAGACAATGCGCCCAGTTGCCTCACGGGGGTTTTCATACGCCTGTTGAGCAAAGATCGGATAGGCTGACGCAGTTTGGGGCAGCATCAAACCGCCTGTCAAAAAAACTGCGATCGCCAGCACTGTCAGCGCAGCAGACTGGCAAAGCTCAGCAGTAGGTATCAATCTCTCTAATGGATTTTTTTTCATTGGTAACGAACGTGTCATGAGCAAAGGACAGTCAGCAAACGATGGAAATTTAAGCCCACCAGGGGTCTTCACCAGTACGAAAATCAGTCTCAGTCCAGGGAGTAAAACTCACTTTGTTGTCAACAACAGTCGCATGTGCCAACGGTAACGACAACGGTGCTGGACCCCGAACAACCTTGCCATTACTGTCGTACTGAGAGCCGTGACAAGGGCACTTAAACTTGTTCTCAGCGGCGTTCCAGGGTACTACACAGCCCAGATGCGTACAGACTGCATTGATGCCAAAGTCAGCCAGCGCTTTATCCTCTTTGATCACAATGTAGGTTGGATCGCCCTTCAATCCCTGAGAAAGGACGTGATCTCCAGCCCCATGGCTAGCAACAAAATCGCTCACTAAAATATCGTTGCCGAGTGCATCTTTAGCAGTAGCACCACCACCAGCAGCACCACTAGATGGAGGGATAAAGTATTTTACTACTGGATAAAGTGCACCCAACGCTGTGCCTGTCACCGCACCAAATGTCAAAAGGTTCATGAACTGACGACGCCCAAGATCGGGCACATCCGAAGATCCAGAAATTTGTGTCATGACTACGTATAGTTCTGTTAAGGGAGGGCTGTGACAATTGCTAGGCGAGCGTTTAGTAGAGTTGCCATCCGCTTCACTCCACGCTGCGATGGATTCAGATGTTTGCCCCTTTTGCAGTCATTCGCTCGCCAAACACTGCAATAATCCTCTCACAGAGAGGCTTGTCGCTTTTCTGAGGAAGTCACTAAGATTATTACATTTCTTGACGCTAGCATCATAGCTAAGTAGGGGGCTGTCAGTTTTATACAAAATGTTAACAATGCGCTGGAGACTCCTTTACATCACTGGCCGTATGTAAGGTTGCTTGCACACTTAAGAAAAACAATGACAAGCAATGATCCGGTGCATCGGTAAACGGACACAACTAAGGGCTTCCCCTTAGTCTCCTTTAGAAAGGGGGGCGGTAACTGCTAGGTTGGCACAAGGTAGTTTCTCATGTCTAAGTACTTAGTAGTAGCATCATGACCGGAAATGACTTACGTCAGATCTTGCTCGACAAGTGGGGACGCTCGTATGACGTTCAATTGCGGCGCACTCAAGGCAAGGTCTTTTTTTTAGTCATGTGGAAGTATCTGGAGCAGGCCTCTTTTCCTCTAAGCGAAACTGAATACGTAGAACATTTGGATGAAGTCGCAAGCCATCTACAGGCGTGGGGCAGCGCGGAGCAAGTACATACGTTGATTCGGCAGACCCGCGATCGCCCACGGCTTGGTAAGGCAGTCGGCATTCCGCTCGACTTGGGCGAACGAGCCTCCGAATGGTTACTCGAGGATTTTTAGCCACACAAAAGGGTATACCTTCCTGTGCAGGCATAGTCGCGGTTTAGTTATGAGGATTCAGTTTGTCAGAGCGTTCCTAGCGTTGAAACAAAACCACTTCGTGTGTCGGTAGGATGGTTCGCTTAAGACGGTTTAGCACAGAAAGGCGATACTCCTGCTTAATGACCCCCTTCTGCCGTGCCTCAATAAAATCCCGCCCCTTAAACCCAGAGGGGACAAATTGATAGCTTCTGACTGGGCTAGACCAAAGTTTTTTGAAGTTAGAAAAGACATCAAGCGGACGAATGCGTTCGCCTCCTACCAAATTCAAGCTTTGATAGAGGTCAAAATAGAACAAAAAGCCTCCTGGTGGAAGCGTCTGATAAATCTGTTGTGCTAACTGTTGACGCTTTTCCATACTCTCAATCGATGACTGGACGCCTGCTAGCGAAAGCCAATTAAAGCCCTGATTAGCAAAGGCAGTTGGATCGCCTTCATAAGTCTCAAAGCGAATTGCAGGATTGAGCTTTCTAGCAAGATCGATCGTGCCAAGTCTAACGTCTACGCCCATCAATTGCTCTGGTCGCAGTCCTAAATCAATATACATCCGAGTGCTGCGACCATTGCCACAGCCTAGATCCAGCACATTGAGTGCCTCCAAGGGAAGCGGGCTTAACAGTAAGGCTTGCGTCAGCCAGTAAAAAAGACTTAAGCGATAGGCAATTTCAAACTCAGAAAAAAGCGGGTTCCAAGTATCAGCTTCACCTGGTTCGAGTTGATCATAAGCATTCCGAACCTGATTGACCAGTGAATCTTTTTTCACATTCATAATCGTTGTTAGGTGAATAAGCTGGATTTCTCTGAATTATATCTGCTGTAGCAAGTCATTTCAAACCAATAAGCGTGTTATATGACGATATTGCTTCCTAAAGCGATATTGCTTCCTAAAGCTTTGTTTAACACATGATTAGGAACATCTTAATACCAATCTTTATAAAATTAGAATGCTTTTGAGCTAGAGGAGATGAAACTCTATAGCTTTAGAAGCAGTCCTTTAAAAAATTACTGGTAATTTTTACACCAGTATAGAATCAAGATTTTCTGTTATTTTGTTTACTTCTAACACCGCATACTAAAAACAGGATAAAAATGTGAACGTTAGAAAAAAGAAAAATAGTGTGAACTTTTATATCATTTTACTAGCAGCTCAAGTCCTTGCAGCTTTGGCAGCCCCAATAGGGAGTCAACATTAAAACTCTGATCCCCATCCAGTAATTGTGCAAAGCAGCCAATGCTCTAACCAGGGTCTGATTGTCAACCAGCATGAATACCGACATAATAGAACTGTTAGCCCAACAGCATTCATTCTTCGTTTTTGCTCGCTTTAGTTGTTTTCGATACGTTCGTTGTTAACAATCCAAAATATAAGGGTGGCTATTGCCCTATCAAGCCAATGCTTCAAACTTCTCTTAACCTAAAACCGTTTCATATGAACATAAACACTATTTTGGATGTTCACTGCCCAAACTGTGGTAGCCGTGCCGAACGGCATTACCTCGGGGCAGAACACCTAACCCGGACCCAATGCTCGACCTGTGACTATCTGATGGTGATGTGTTCTCAGACAGGACGAGTGATTGAAGCCTATGCCCCTGGGCTTTATGCCCATCATTAAGCACTAGCTCCTGAACTCTAAATTTGCTGGTAATTTAGAGTCTGGTTTGGGATGAATGTTATTGACTAAAGAAATCTCCATATTCCTGGATTTCTCAAAAATCTGGGAATATGGTTTTTTCAATCCGATCGCGCTCTTAGTGTAGAGCCGTCATGAGTGTGACGCTTGCTCCCCAAGGCTTGACAGCTTCTAAACGCTACTCCCTCAAAGTTATTTCTAGAAGCTTCATGCTGGCGATTTCATACGCTCTTTAAGCAGTCTGCTAGCGTACCTTAGGTCTGTCACAAATTCTCAGTCAAGTTTCGGTAAAAAAGCTGAAGCGTTTACAGCGCTGTGCCTAGTTTCTGTAGATTTGCAGATGCTTGTAGTGGTTGTGCTTGTTTAATTAGGCATTAACGACTTCTTGATGGCAAGCCGACTTCTCTTGCTGGGCAACTAACGAAAACTACATAGTCTAGCTCAATTTATGTAGCCAGATTAAAGACTGTCTGTTAGCTGTATTAGTTAACCGCTCCTTCATTCAAAATGGTATCCTTACCAGGAGACGAGCCATGACGGCACCGACAACCTATTCTCGCTTTATTCGCTTCCTGCAAGAAGACTTGGCAATCTCGGCTGCCTCGATCGCCATTGCCCTCCGCCACAGGGAAAGCGATCCGGGACCGTTGTCGATGATTCTTTGGCAATATGGTTTAGTCACTCTTGAGCAGCTTGATCAAATCTATGATTGGCTTGAGCAAGCATAAGTGCTTGTGAGCCTGGATGGAGTGGTAAGGCGCACTACGATCGCCTCTTGCTTCTGGCTTGTATGAGAATAGACGCTATTGATAGAGCGGGCTGAAAGTAGTCCGGTCTTTTGTTTTTTGATCAGGTACTCTCTTCTTGGCTGGGGTGTCGGGCATACCACGTTGCTTTTGTGTCGTTTTTGCCTCTATCTTTTGGTCTATCCGACTCTTGTGCGACGATTGAAAGCAAATGGTGCGAGTTAAGCATGAGTGATCGTGTGAAGTAATGATAATTTCCAGACGATGAAGCAAGGACTGTACGTACGTGTGGTGACGCTGGGACTGCTGCTGGCTCTACCGCTTGGAGTTGGTTGGTGGGCAGTGAACGTGCTGCGCTTTCAACACCTCTCTGGGTGCCAGTCCCTAGCAGAGGCAGAAAACCAGGCGGATGACGCGGCGGCAGTCAGTTTCTATTGTGCGCAGGAAAGTGCGGGTCAGCAAACGGTTGATGGACTGTCGGAAGCAATTAGAATGGCGCGTCTAGTGCCACCAGAGCATCCCTTAGCAGCACAGAGCGATCGCCTGGTAGAGCAAGCCTCCCAGTCACTTTTAGCTTCGGCTGAAGCCTCATTTCAGGGAGGAAACCTGGAGGAGGCGATCGATGCAGCACGGCGTATTCCTGTTCTCACCGCAGCGTACAAAACGGCGGATGAGAGGATTGAGTCATGGCAAGCTGCCTGGGATACGGCACAGTCTATTGATAGTGATGCCCAAGCCTTTGCTGAACGCAACCAATGGGATCAAGCCTTTGCTAAAGCAAGAGAGTTGCGGCAGTTAGGTAACCGCTATTGGGATGGCGATCGTTACCAAGCATTGGTACAGAAGATTCAGGAAGCAAAAGAGAATAAGGCAGCGCAGGCAAAAGCAGAGCGTGAGCAGCAAAAAGTAGTACAGGCAAACGTCGCTCCTCGGTTTGATCCGCTGCCGGACTGGCAAAAAGAGCAGGAAAAAGAAGCGGCGGCTAACCTCGATCGCGCTCGTAAGCTGGCAGCAGGTGGTAGTGCCGACAGGCTACGTTCTGCAAGTGATGCTGCTGGGCTGGTGTTATACGGCACGCCTCAGTACGAACAGGCGCAGCAACTTGTTGGACAGTGGAGCCTTCAGCTTCAGGAATTACAAGACCGACCCTATCTCACTCGTGCTATACAGCTAGCAGGCAAAGGTGATATGCCCTCGCTACAAGCCGCGATCGCTGAAGCCAGCAATGTTAGCTTTGGTAGCGCTCTTTACCAGGAAGCGCAGGCCAAAATTGGTCAGTGGACAGATTCAATTCAAAAGCTACACCTTCAGGCATACCCCGTTCGTCCAGCCAACACTAATTTAGTCAGCCCTGCTAACTACACCATTCCGCCTGCAACGGCGCCTACGCCGTAAAGAGGAGGCGCTAGAGTACTGGTGCTTTTTTGATTGTCCATCCAACTTTGGTAGAGTAAACAGCAGCTTGACCTATAGAATACGCCACCGCCTTAAGAAGGCTCTGTGTCATTTTTGAAGCAGTAGCGATCGCTTTAGGCTGTAGCAAAAACCTTGGCTGCTGCTGCTACACCTGCGCCGGGAGTAAAGCCTTCGTAACCTAGCTCTTGTAAGGTTGCTTCTAACGCACCGATCGCGGTCAAAATATCGCGATCGCTGACAAAGCCTAGGTGCCCAATACGAAAGATTTTGCCCTTAAGGTGATCCTGTCCGCCTGCAAGGATGATGTCAAACCGCTTTTTCATCACGGTGCGAATTTGTTCGGCATCAATGCGATCAGGGACAACAGCAGTAATGGCGGGGCTAGCGGCACCATCGGGCGCAAGCAGTGGCATCCCTAATGCTTTGACAGCCGCACGCGTAGCATTAGTCAACCGCTGATGGCGCGCAAAGATCTGCTCCAAACCCTCTGCCTGCATCATCCGCAGTGCAACTTGCAAGGCAAAGAACATATTAACGGGTGGTGTAAACGGTGTGGTGTTCTTCGCTGCATCTTTGCGGTACTTACCCAAATCGAGGTAGAAACGGGGCAGTTTAGCCGTTTTATATGCCTCCCACGCTCTCGCATTGACGGTAACGAAGCCTAATCCTGGCGGCACCATGTAGCCCTTTTGAGAACCGGAAGCAACTACGTCCAGACCCCATGCATCGACTGGCACGTTGTAGGAACCCAGACTGGTCACAGTATCAACGATAATGAGCGCTTCGCCATGTGCTTTAACGTGACGGTTAATCGTTTCTAGGTCGTTCAGCACCCCAGTAGACGTTTCGCTATGGGTGACGATGACCGCCTTAATCGCCTTTGCGGTATCTGCTTCTAACGTCTCCCGAAACTTCTCTGGGTCTAGCGCTTGACCCCATTCAGCAGTGATAGGCTCAACGTTAAGACCATAGGCTTGGGCAACCTCTACCCAACGCTCACCAAATTTACCGTTGCTGCCGACCAGGACACGATCGCCCGGACTCAGAAAGTTAATGATGGCTGCTTCCACTGCGCCTGTACCGCTGACGGTTAAACTCAGCACATCATTTTGCGTTTGGTGCAGCCATTTCAACCCGTCCGTTACTTCCGCCATGATTTTGGAAAAGTCGCCACTGCGATGCCCGATCGGGTGCTTCGCCATCGCGAGTAGAACCTGTTCTGGTACCGGCGTTGGACCCGGAATCATCAGCATGAGCTTGTCGTCCATAAATCTGCCCTGAGCATCAATAACATCGCGCCTGATGGCGGCATACTCCAGAATGACACAATTTCTCACCTTTCAACCAAGGTGACGATCGCTGCCCTGCTGCAATTGCCATCTTTTAAGATCACTGCGGTTTGTAATTGCGCCGACGAAGCAGGAAGTCAGGTAAATCAACTTTTTTTTCCTGAGGAAAGGCAGAAATTGGAAGGAGTGTGGGGCTGCCGGGTTCGGGTTCATCGGCAGCGGCTAACAGTGTTGTTAGTAACTCTGACAGTGCAGGTGGAGCATCAGGTAAAGCCTGATCCAGTAATTCTTTGAGCTTGAGGATGCCGCTTTGGCTGCTGAAACAGCGGTCTTTCCAGTGTTGAATGGCAGTTTCATATTCACTCGCCTGCTGTGCCTGTCGCAAGATCTGCTCTTGCATATCAGTAGTCTGATTTTCCAGCTCTGTCAGGCGAGCGTACTGGCGATCGCGCTCTTCTTCAAGTTCTTGGCAGGCGTGCCGAAGCATTGCCTGAGTCGTTGTTTGTTTGGCTGCCTGTGTTTCTAGGGCCGCAATTCTGGCATGGGCTGTGACTAAATCAGGCGCGCTCGTTAATGCTGGTGCATCTGGTGTCGCATGAACTGGAGGGACGCGAGACGTAACTGAGGCATGAGATAAGCGAGCCTGTTGCAAACTGTCGAGCCATGTCTGCTGCTCTTGTAGCGTGGTATGCGCCTGCTGTAGCTCTGTTTCAAGCTGCTCTAAGGCAATTTGGCGATTACTCAGAATTTGCGAGAGTTCGCTGACTTGAACACGGGTGCCCTCTAACCGCTCTGTTAATTGGGTGGCTAAGGTCTGGGCATCCAGTGATTGGGATTCTAATGCGATCGTCCGTGTTTGCTGGGTTTGCAGATCGGTTTGCAGTTGTTCTAGCTGTTCCTTTAGCTGCTGGCGGTATGCTTGCACGTCGATACGATCGTGGGCAACCTGAGTTTGTAGTTGCTCTAGCTCTTGCTGCTGCGCCTGCGTCAGCGCTTCCATCGTGTTCAGCAGCGTTTGTAATGAGCGATCGCGTGCTTGTGTTTCAGTTAGTTGTGCGGTTAAGGCTTGCTGTTGATGTGCCAGTTGCAGCTTTAAACGGGCGATCGCCCGCTGTTGAATGTTAGAAATATCTTCGGTCGCCGCTAGCTGTGCTTCTAAACGCTGCTGGTCAACCATCTGTAGCCGCATCTCGCTTAACGATGCCAGCGACTGATCAAGGGCTTGCTCTAAGTGACGAATGCGCTCAATCTGCTCATGGGACAGCAATCGAGTTTGCCTTAGCTCGGCTTGCAGGGTTGCTTGCTCGCGTTCCCAGCAGTGCCGCTGCGATTCTAAAGCAACGGTTGCCTGCTGGCGTACCATTTCAATGAAATCTGGATCAATAATATTGAGTTCTTGATGTGCTGCTGCCCAGACAGTCAAATAGCCTTGCAGAGGCTCTAAATATTGTGTTTCATCATGTTGTATATCATTTCGCTTTTGGCTGTCGTCCCCAGCGATTGTCCTGCCCGATTCAGCATCCAGCGTGCTCGTCTCCTGTAACTGACTGTCACCAAGCTGCTCCTGTAGAGCAAACTGTTGTTGTGGAGCAGCGTGACTGTCCGCTGCTGTTAAAGCGCTAGAAGGTAGATTCGGTTCAGACACACAGAACCTCCCGAAAACGTGAACCAGCTATGTCGATCGCTCGTTAGACTGGCAACCTGACTCTAGAATGTTCGACTTTGAGCAATGCACCCAGCCACTCCAGAAGCTTTAAAGTCTAGCGTTTAACGTCAGCCGTCATAACCCAAGCCTATTCTTTTTGTAGACTCAGCACTGTACCAGGGATTTCTTTATCAGGTGTCAGATTGTTCAGCGACCAGCGATACTCGATCGGCTGGTTGCGGCGCTCGCAGTTTTCTTCTAGTTGCTTCTGTAGTGCGAGTGCTTTACGAAGCGTGATGATTAATTGCTGTACTTGGGCCTGGGCTGGAGACTGCCGACCCACAGCAGCCATTGTTTGGCGCTCGAGCAGTTGGAGGAGGAGTTCGTAATGAATGTGCGATGGAAGGGGAATGGGTTCCATGAAAACTGACTACCTTATAGCATGAATCAATTAGGACAACAGTCTAGGGCTACACCGTTTAGCGATCGAACTAAGCTGTCAAGCCGTTGGACTATTAAGCCGTGGAACTATCAAGCAAAGGGTGCTGCGCGTTGCACTTAGAGGACGTTTTGACAACAGCCTTGTAGCATCGGAGTTCTACGGGGTTAACGTTCTGCCAACAAGTTCTGCCAGTGCCACTGCTGGATCGGGTTGGCGCATGAGTGACTCACCGACCAGAACGGCACTAGCACCCGCTGCCTCGACTAAGGACAGATCGGCAGGTGTATGAAGCCCTGATTCACTCACCACGAGGATGTTCTGCGATCGCAGTTGGTCGTGACGCTCGTTCAGCAAGCGGCACGTCGTCTGTAAATCAACCGAAAAGTCCTCCAGGTTGCGATTGTTGATGCCAATCAAGTTAATGCCTTCAAGCGCCAACACGCGATCAAGCTCCGCCAGGGTATGAACCTCAACTAGGGCAGCCATGCCCAGCGTTGCCGCTATTTTCAGAAAATACTGGAGGTCTTTATCAGACAGAATGGCAGCGATTAGCAGTATTGCATCGGCTCCACTGATCCGCGCCAGATACATCTGATACGGATAAATAATGAACTCCTTACATAGCAAGGGGAGGTCAGTGACAGCGCGGATGCGGGCAAGGTTGTCGAAGCTGCCCTGAAAAAATTTTTGGTCAGTCAAAACTGAGAGGCAAGTAGCACCGCCTTGTTCATAAGAGCGGGCGATCGCAACGGGATCAAAGTCTTCCCGAATGATTCCCTTGCTAGGCGATGCTTTTTTAACTTCGGCGATGACTGCTGGATAAGTCTTACCATGCTGGAGCGCCTGCAAAAACGAGCGTGGCGATGGTAAATCTTTGACTTGCTTTTGTAGCTCTAGTAGAGGGACGCGATCGCGCAGTTGAGCGACTTCAGTCTCTTTCTGCCAGACGATTTCCTCCAAAATATGACGAGGAGCCGCATCAGGCACCTTTGCCTGGTAGCGTAATGACTGTACAGAAACCGCAGGATTAGGTGGACGACGACGGATCTGCATTGGTAGCCTGGGCGTAAGTTAAAACAAGATAAGCGATCGGAGCCGTGTTCTACCACTGCTCAAAGTGATGCTAATGAATGCTTTTGATAGCGTAACCTAACTCTAAAGCTGTACGGGGTGGAATTGTATAGAGCCGTACAAAAATAATCCGATTTTTTAAGAAAGGCTAAAGGCTAAATGATAAGGGATACAAGTTGTGAGTTAGGAGTTAAACAAGATCCCAAACCCTACGCTTGCTCTAAGCTGTCTGCCCCTTTTAGCCTTTAGCCCTTAGGTTTGCTTCCTTAATGCGTCGTTACCGCTCGCTTATACGCTTCGTCTAACACCTCCGAAAGCGTGGGGTGGGCATGTACTAAGAAGGCAAGGTCTTGAATGGCTTGCCGTTGGGCGATCGCATTTGCCGCTTCCTGAATCAAGTCAGAAGCATGGAGACCAAAGATGTGAACGCCCAGCACTTCGCCCGTGTCCTGACGGTAAATCACTTTGGCTACGCCGTCGGTTTCGCCTTCTGCGATCGCTTTAGCGTTCCCCTTGAAATAGCTTCGTACAGCGGCAATTTCAAAGCCTTCAGCGTTACCCTTCTCTTGGGCAGCAGGTTCAGTCAAGCCAACAAAGCCAATTTCAGGATGGGTAAAGGCGGCAGCGGGAATGCTGTGATAGTCAACGGCACGGGGACGATCGCAGATGTTCTCAACCGCCGCTACACCCTGAGCGGCTGCCGCATGAGCCAGCATGAGTTTGCCCGTTGCGTCACCGATCGCCCAGAGATGGGGTACAGGTTCACCGTTTGACAGCACTGCCATGTGATCGTTAATGGGGATGAAGCCTGGGCGCACAGTTTCTACGCCCACTGCATCCAGCCCCAAATCCTTGGTCAGCGGGACACGTCCAGTTGCAACCAGGCAGGCATCGACCTCCAAAACTTCAACAATTTCCTTTGTTTTGGCATCCGCCAGTTCAATGACGACGGGCGAACCAGGCGTAATGCGTTTTGCTAACACGCCGATTTTAGTTTCAATATCGCGGGGGGTAATGAGCTTTCGCTGCGCGAGTTTAGCAATATCAGGGTCGAACCCTGGCATGAGTTGGTCAAGCGCTTCAATTAAGGTGATTTCGCAACCCAGCGCAGAGTAAACGTCGGCAAACTCCAAGCCAATGTAACCGCTACCAACGATCGCAATCCAGGGTGGCAGCGACTCCAGCCGCACCGCATCATCACTGGTAAAGACCGTCTTACCATCCAGCTCAATTCCCGGTGGCACAAAGGGCACCGATCCCGGCGCAAGCATGATGTCCTTTGCCGTGATGACTTTCTCGCCATCGGTTGTCGTGACCGAAACTTTTTGCTGTCCGGCGATTCTGCCCCACCCATGAATCGTGTCAACGCCCAAACGCTTCAAACTACCAACTAATGCCTCTCGCTGCTTAGCAACGATGGTATTGGCGTGATCAGCGATCGTCTGGCGGTCAAAGGCCACATTATCTAATTGAATGCCAAGCGCTTTCAGGTGATGGGTATCCTGCAATTCGCGCACTCGTCCCGATGCGGCTAACAGTGCTTTGGAAGGAATGCAGCCACGATTAACGCAGGTGCCACCCATATCGGCGGCTTCGATGACGGCTGTTTTCAGCCCACAGCTCACTGCATGAATCGCTGCCCCATGCCCACCAACCCCGGCTCCAATAATGACCAAATCGTAATCGAATGACTGACTCACAGCTCTCTCCTGGTGCATTACTTTCTATTGTCGGTTGGAGAGGGGCG
>DATNQS010000702.1:0-1902 GCA_036703925.1 Candidatus Sericytochromatia bacterium | reverse complement strand
GTTTTGAATTTTGAGTTCGGTTTTTGTAGAGTTTATCTTGCATTAAATATCTTCTTAAATTCAAAACTCAACACTTAAAACTCAAAACTTTCGTTACTGTCCGCAGCAGCGATCGATGCCCAAGCTGTCGAGCAACAAATCGCTGACGGCATTGGCGACGGTGAATTCGCCAAAAAAACTGTTAGAAAAATCAAAAGATTCCATCTCGGTGACGATCGCCATTACCAGCGAACCGAGATCGTTTTCTCCCTCCATGCGCTGCCGGACAAAGATCTGGGCAGCGCGTTTTGCTATTTGCTGGTTAGCGTCTTCTGGAATGAACTCTTGATTGAGCCATTGCAGCAAGGCTAGCCGCAGCCATTCACCTTCCTGCTCTGGGTTTTGGGCAGGCGGCAAAGTAATCGGTGGAATTGGGTCAGCCATCAGCGCAGTCGGGTTCACACGGTTGCTGCTACCTAGTGTAAGCCTGCGAGGGGCTTGTTTGAGTGCAAGGCACTTGTCCAGTTCGCAGACGGTGCCAGTATCTCGCCAGTAACCGTCAAGCGATAGAACCGTCGGCTTCATCCTTTCAGCGATCGTGTGCCACACCAAGCAAGAGCGGTGAGGTCAGTTGAGAAAGAAAATATTGCGTTGTTAGGGTTGGCTGGTCAGCGTGCATGATGGCTCGCACGATCGCGACCCGTTTGACGTTGGCAGCGAGAACGTCAGGCAGATTGCTGGTATCAATGCCCCCGATCGCAAACCAGGGAACCGTCGCATGGGCAGCCGCATAGCGCACATAGTCAAACCCAGCGGCAGGTCTACCTGCTTTAGTCGGTGTTTCGTAAACGGGACCGACACCAATGTAGTCGGCTCCTTCTTCAATGGCGCGATGGAGGTCTTCGGGGCAGTGGGTTGAGCGCCCAATCAGCCGCTGAGAACCCAGCAGTTGTCTAGCAAGGGCGATCGGGATATCCTGCTGACCCAGATGCACGCCATCCGCATCCACCGCGATCGCCAGATCGACGCGATCGTTCACAATAAACAGCGCACCGTAATGCCGACAGAGCTGAGAGAGTTTTTGAGCATTGCGGAGTCGAACCTCATCATCAGCGGTTTTATCCCGATACTGCACTAGCGTCAGTCCGCCCTTGAGTGCTGCCTCCACCGTGGCGAAGAGGTTTTCAGTGGGAGACGTGACGAGGTAAAGGGACGATCGTGCCAAACGCTGCTGCCGTTGATCTGCCGTCAACTGGCTTTCTAACGTGTATACCCGATAGCGCATTTGCTTACACGCGGCTCCCATCTCGGGACTGTAAACTTTGCCGTATTCTTCTAGCACGCGCAACGCTTCCTGAATCCGACACAGATTAGCTTGCAGCACCGCTTGAACGCTCGATCGCTCTGCCTCCTTGGGATGTGTGAGCACCGTTCCAGCATCGCCCGGTGTATCGCGTGCCGCTCGTAGAGCCGATGTATGCCAATGTGCCAGCTCTTGCCGTAGCTGTTTGCACTCATCCGTTAACAGCGCATTATCCAGCCCAAAGCGGCACCATTCTTCGATCGTTCTCAAGCCTTCGCGGGCACGGTCTAAGTTGGCATCTAAAATGCGGCAGAGTGCGAGCTGCACAAACCGAGCCTGACTGTCTGTATTGCCCATAGGAAGTACCGATCGATTGCTCTGTCTAGGCTATCGAGTTACGGGGCGGGAAGCCAACTTTAATAAATTTCCAACAGCTTTAAGAAGCTGGAAATTGTAAACAAAATTATGTGTTTCAAAATTGAATGTATGGAGTAAAGTTGACCAGAGTTCATTACAGCTGCCCTTCAAGCTCAACAATCATCGGTTGTTTGGGCTGAGTTTTTGTTGTTATTAATCGCTGCGTCTAGAACGAGACACCTTTTCTTTCTCGTTCCTACTGG
>DATNQS010000701.1:0-4139 GCA_036703925.1 Candidatus Sericytochromatia bacterium | reverse complement strand
CCATATCAACGCGGGCGACAACGCCAATATCAAAGGACTAAGCAGCGGCGATGGAGTTGTTAACTTGGGCACCATTAGCGGCAATGTCACGAATGCCATTAACCAGTTACCTGAAGCTCCCGAATCGGACCAACCAAATCTCAAAGACCTTCTCACCCAATTGCAGCAGGCGATTCAAGCCGATGCTGACTTACCTGATCCAGACAAATCAGACCTATTAGAGCAGGTGCAAGCCCTAGCGGAAGTCAAGCAGACTGAAGAACCCGCAAAACGAGAAGGATTAACGCGAAAAGCAATGAAAATGTTTGACGCAACGTTGAAGAATCTTCCCGATACTGCCAAAATTGTGGAGGCATGTAGCAAGCTTTTGCCACTGGTTTTGAAGGCTTTAGGATTTCCTGCATGACAAGTGACTGCGGCGGCAGGATAGATATGGTTGATGGGATGCAAAGGTTACTTACCGCCGCTGAACTCAATTGTTAACCCCAAACAATGCCGAAGATGCTTGTTTTCGGCAATGATGCAAGCTGAGACGCGGTTAGGGTAAAAAAGTGCAAGATAGACTGGAAAGCCTTATCCAGATCGAGTTACAGAGCATAGCTAACTCTTCTAAGCTTTCCTTGACTTCAACCGAGGTCAGTCCAACCATCGCCAGCACCTTTAACGTTGCTTCTCAGTTTAAGTCATCTGCCACCTTGTCAGTTTAATTTGGTATTAAGCCGAGGTCTCGTGCATTCACATACACTCTGATTTGATCGGTTTCAATGACTTTCCCAGACACTCGAGGCTCTCCTCCATAGGGTGATCCTCGAGTGTCTTTTTCAACACTCTGTTTGGCGCACGCAGTTCATATGTCTAGGGGTGTTCCTGCGGCAAAACGTGAAGCAACCCGACTTGTAGCTGTCGTTCTCCTGCCATCCTCATTGTCATCTGATACACGTATGCTCAGAGCGGGAGTACAAACGCCTGGGGGCGTGATGGTCGATGAACTGGGTAGCCCACAAGGGTCAATTGTCTCCCCGGTGATTGTGAATATCTTCCTCGACCATGTGCTAGACCAATGGTTTAGTCAGGTGGTTTGCCACCACTGTCGAGGCTACTGTTCGTTGATCCGCTACGCAGATGACACAGTTGTCCTGTTTGAGCGGGAAGACGACGCTCAGCGCTTTATGCGCGTCTTGCCATTACGACTGGAGAAATTCGGACTCACGCTCAATCAAGCTAAAACCAAACTGCTGCGCTTTGGCAAACAACCAGCTTGGCAGGCACTCAAAGGAGGCACTAAGCTAGCTACCTTTGACTTTCTGAGCTTCACTCACTACTGGGGGGCGAAGTCGGATGGGAAAGCAAGATTGAAGCGAAGACCTCGAAAAAGCGGTTGAGACGCGCTCTGAAAAACCTGAAACCATGGTTGCGTCAGGTGCGTAATACCCGCAAGCTACCCCAGTTATGGCAAGCAATTGGGAGCAAGATGCGAGGACACTTCAACTACTTTAGAGTGACCGACAACGGTCAGGCTCTATTCCAATTTGAG
This sequence comes from Candidatus Sericytochromatia bacterium, assembly GCA_036703925.1. Classification (GTDB taxonomy): domain Bacteria; phylum Cyanobacteriota; class Cyanobacteriia; order Leptolyngbyales; family Leptolyngbyaceae; genus Stenomitos. The sequence goes on along the minus strand of DATNQS010000701.1, from coordinate 2,605 downwards.
CGAGCGGTTCATCATCTTCTGTTCAAGTGGTTAAACCGTCGCAGCCAGCGCCGCAGCTTTACTTGAGAAACCTTCCTGAAGCACATAGCTCGGTATCCTTTGCCTCGACCGGGACGCTTAGTCTCCCTCTATCCCACTGGGCGAACGGCTGGATGAAGAGGCTTGTGCGGGAAAACCGCAGGCAGGCTTCTGAGAGGGGGAGGCTCACAACGATGCACGGCCGAATCTTGTGGCACTCTCGATACCGAAAGGCGAGAGCAACGGAGAAGACAAAGTAAGCCTAAACATTGGAGGAGCCCTCCCTACTCGACTACAAGGGCGTAGGTGCGGGCGTACTACCTTAATCATCTCACGGAAAGTCTCCTGGCTCACCCCACACCAGCGCTTGAACTCAGCCTTTGATAAATGCTCCAACTCCCGGTATCGCATTGCTGCTTCTAGAATTTGTTCCTAGCCAGAATCTAGCGTGCTTTGCCTCCCTATGATCGTCAACTGTCACACGCTTTCCTATTCATGCAGGAGGTCTAATGATGAAAAGTTGCAAAAAAGCCGCGATTTGAGTACTTAGATCTGACAGTTTCTCAAGTCGAGCACCCAGTTCTGACAGTTTCAACCCACCCAGGCTTTTGCCACAAGAGTTGCGACTTGCATCACTGGTTCTGCCAGCGTTAAGATCCCACTCAAACCCTGCTTTAGAGCGTCCACCACTTCATTGACAAAGCTCTTATCCGGCTCTGGCTTCTGTAACTCTTCTTGGAGCATCCCAATCTTCGACTCCGTATCTTTCTTGGCAAACGAACTGAGTGCATCCGTTGCTGCCACATCCTGTCTGAGCTTCACCAAAAGTGCCAATGCCGCCTCTAGGTCTGGATTGCCACCACTACTCTGAGTACTGATTTGGCTCAAATTTACATTGCCCCCGGCTTGAACCGCGTTGAAGGGGTTATTGTTGCCGTTGATAGTGACGTTGCCAAAGCGTTGCGCCTGTTTCACAGGTGGTGCGGGTTGAGATTCAGGCACAGGCGCTCGCAGCTCTAAATCAGTTATGGCTGTCGTGATCTGAAACGGATCCTCGTTGCCTCTGCGGTTTCGCAGCACCGGCGTCAAGGATTCTGGAATACTGGACAAATCTAGACCATTGCGGGCAAATTGATAGGCAAAATCAAACGAACGTCCTGTCGCCAATGCCTTATAAAACTCTGTAGCAAACTGAATGGCTGCTTGATCACCGATCGCTTTGTTCATTCCCACCACACAATCAATGTGTTGGTAGATTGCGCTTGCCTGTGTCTCGGAATAACAGGCATTTAGCACTACACATTGCACATCACGCTGGAAAAGCTCAAACAATCCAGCCAAAGCATCGGTGCTAACGAGCTTTGCCCTGCCCTGGTTATCCTCAAGCACCAACCCCTCATACACCGATCCGGATGGTTCAGGCTCCAGCCCAATATCCCTTGATGAGCCTGCTGAGGCATGATGAGCTTTGCCCTGCTGCACCTGGGATGACGAGTTTCCCTGTCCATGTCCAGAGAAATGAACAATCTGCGGTTTGTGTGCTAGGAGCATTCGTGATAGGTCACCGACCCGAACGGCCCATTGGCTGATGAGTTCAAATCGATCGCGGTATTTGGCTCGTTCTAGTTCTTCCTGAATTGATCGAACTTCTTCACTCAACCGCAGCTGAGACGTATTAACCGGATTGGCTGCCAGAACCAGAATTTTGATCTTGGTAGTCATAAGTTGTTTGCCTCAGAATTAAATGTCACTGTACGGTTGTGAGTAGAATGCTGTCTTAGCTGTAATCGACTGCAATGCCAGTGCCGTCCACCGCGTCTGCCAAGCCGGCACTGGTCTTCTAAGGGAGGATAGCAGTAAAATCGCTTTGAGTCAGGAGTTCATGTATCGATAAGGGACAATCGTAAAACCCCATTACCATGGCTGGAGTGGTGTAATCAGAATTAATATCTGCAAGCGCGCGAATAGGCATTGATATCTGCAATCGCGCGAATAGGCAGTTCTAAATACTCAACCTTGAGTAATGGCACGTTAAGGGTGTCACTTAGCTCAGTGTCAGACGGGTGGGTAAAGAAATGGATACTAAAGATGAAGCAAGCAGCGGTCGCAGATGGAGCGTTGAGGGTAAACCATCTCAGAATCTCAGATTCTAAGTTTGCTCGTAATTGGTTGGTCTGCTCTACAACAAGGTGGGTTTCATTTGTTGCTCCAGAGTTCGTAGGTTCATTACTCTGCTCTGATGAGGTCTTGGTAATGGGAAATCGAGAACTTAACAAGACAGGCAAGGTGGAGAGCAAATCAGGAGTATCGTCTCCACTGACCGCCAGGGCAAAGGCATAGCGGCAGGCGATGCGAATGTCAAACGGTTTGGTAGCCTCCCTAGGAAGTACGGTTGCTAGCAGGGTCTGCAAATGGTCTGTTAATGAACGGGGTACAGGTTCGTTGAGGACGCCTAATTCTTCGATGTTCCAGCGGCGGCTGTTCACTAACAGGGGGGTAACCTGATTGGCAAACCGAATTTCGGGGGTTTGAAAGACAAAGAGGGGATTGGTTAGATGCTCTGAATCGGGTAGCAGATATTTGTTGC
>DATNQS010000700.1:0-3433 GCA_036703925.1 Candidatus Sericytochromatia bacterium | reverse complement strand
AGCAGGGAAGAGGTTTTGGAGATGGGTTGGCGATGTTGGAGGAATCGAATACATTAGCGTCGGCTCGTTGCGCGATCGCGCTAGGTAGCAACCTGGGTGATTCGTTCACAATACTGGAAGCAGCGTTGAAGGCTTTGGCGCAGACTCCAAGGGTTTCGTTAGAAGCGCGATCGCAGTGGTATCAGACAAAAGCCGTGGGGCCACCGCAACCCGACTATCTCAATGGCTGTGCGCTGCTCACCGTCACGCTGTCCCCCCAGGCATTGCTAGAAACCTTGCTGCAAATCGAAGCCAACTTTGGTCGTATCCGCCGAGAGCGCTGGAGTGCCAGAACGCTTGACCTGGATTTGTTGCTGTTTGATGCGGTCATACTCAATACGCCCTCGCTGCAAATTCCCCATCCCCGTATGACCGAGCGGGCATTTGTACTGGTGCCGCTGGCAGAAATTGCGCCTCACTGGATTGAGCCAATTTCAGGAAAATCGATCGCGCAACTAGTACAAACGGTAGACTGTTCAGAAGTCAGACTTGCTTAGAGAAGGCAGAAGACAGAGGGCAGAGGGCAGAAGGCAGAGGGCAGAATAACCTCAAAACTCTTAACTCAAAACTCTTAACTCAAAACTCCCCCCTTCCTCCCGCTGCCACCCCCGCGTCCTCTGCTTTCCCCGATTCCCCACTCCCTACTCCCTTTTCCTCCATGCCCCTCGGTCACGAACCCCCTCAACTGCTCAAACAGCGTCTGCTCTATCAAGGGCGAAAGTTTTCTTTTGAGTCGAGCCGTTATCGCCTGCCTAATCAAACGGAAGGAGAATGGGAGTGCATTCGGCATCCCGGTGGTGCGCTAGCTGTACCCGTGACGGCAGAGGGCACATTGATTTTGGTGAAGCAGTATCGCTTTGCTATACAGGGACGACTGTTAGAATTTCCGGCGGGTACGGTGGAGCCAGGCGAAACGCCTGAAGCAACGATCCAGCGCGAAATTGAAGAAGAGACGGGCTATCATGCCGATCGCTGGCAAAAACTAGGCGAATTTTTTGTGGCTCCAGGCTACTCAGATGAAAGCATCCATGCCTATCTGGCGCAGGATTTGACACGGCTCGAAAACCCACCGAGCCAGGATGCTGATGAAGATATCGAAACTGTGATGATGACGGTCGCCCAAGTCGAAAAAGCGATCCAGGCTGGCGATATCACTGACGCAAAAACAATTTGCAGCTTTGTCTTAGCACGTCCCTTTCTGTAGCAGTTGGTGAGTAGTTGTTAGTTGTTAGCAGCGACACAGCTAGTAACCAACAGCTAAAAACTAAACACTAAAAACGATTACCTTTTTATGTCTGATCTCATTCTCTTCTGGCATCGTCGCGATCTACGCCTTTCGGACAACATCGGGCTGGCAGCAGCTCGTGAACAAAGCCAGAACGTTGTAGGCGTATTTTGCCTTGACCCCAACCTTTTGCAGCGGGATGACGTTGGGCCCACCAAAGTTACCTATATGATGGGCTGTTTGCAGTCATTGCAGCAGCGCTATGCTCAAGCGGGCAGTCAGTTACTGATCTTAAAGGCTGATCCGCAGAGCGCTATTCCTGGGCTAGCAACAGCGTTGCAGGCGAAGGCTGTTTTCTGGAATCTAGATGTAGAGCCATACTCAAAGGCACGCGATCGCGCGGTTCAAGAAGCCCTCCAGCAAGCGGGTATCTCGTTCCGAAATTTCTGGGATCAGCTTTTACACGCACCCGATGAGATTCGTACGGGTTCTGGTGAGCCATACACGGTCTACTCACCCTTTTGGCGCAACTGGAGTAGCAAACCGAAAGCCGAACCAGCGAAGGAGCTAGAGGCGGCGATCGGGCTTACAGAGCAGGAGCAAACAGCCGCCCAGAACGCAGGGGCGATCGCGCTACCAACGGCTAGAGACCTGGGTTTCGTGTGGGACAACCCGCTGCTGCTGGAGCCAGGAGAACCCGCTGCACTGGAGCGTTTAGAAACGTTTTGTGATCGCTCCATCGCAGACTATCAGGAACAGCGCAATTTTCCATTCAATCTCGAAGGCACCTCTCATCTCAGTGCGGCGCTCAAGTTTGGCGCGATCGGCGTGCGTACGGTGTGGGCAAAAACGACGGAAGTGATGGAGCAGGCTCGTAGCGATGAGGCTCAGGATGGTATCCGCGTTTGGCGGCAGGAACTTGCATGGCGAGAGTTTTACCAGACGGTTATGTACTTTTTCCCACAGTTAGCCGATGGCGCGTATCGCAAACCGTTCCAAAATTTTCCGTGGGACAACAACCCAGAGCATTTCAAGGCATGGTGCGAAGGCAAAACAGGCTACCCGATCGTTGATGCTGCCATGCGTCAGATGAACGAACTTGGCTGGATGCACAACCGTTGCCGCATGATTGTTGCCAGCTTTTTGACGAAGGATCTCATGATCGATGTCAAGCTAGGCGAGAAGTACTTTATGCAAAGGCTGTACGATGGCGACCTGTCTTCTAACAACGGTGGTTGGCAGTGGAGTGCCTCCAGCGGCATGGACCCAAAGCCGCTCCGCATTTTTAACCCTGCCAGCCAAACCAAAAAGTTTGACTCTGAAGCTGAATATATTCGCCAATGGTTACCAGAACTCCGCAGCATTGAGACGGAAGACCTAGTAACAGGTAACATTTTGCCTCTGGATCGCGATCGCTGCGGTTATCCGGCTCCGATCGTCGATCACAACCAGCAGCAAAAGCGGTTTAAAGAACTTTACCAGCAGCAAAGAGCGCAATGAAGACAGCGATCGCGGCGGTACCATGACACAAAATGAACCGCTATTGCCATGTCTTCCCTTTTAACGACCTTTCGTGGCGAACTGGCAGCCTTAGGTGCCGCACTCATTTGGGCGATCGCCTCTGTTGTTTACATCAGACTGGGACGACAGTTGTCTCCCCTCAGGTTGAATCTGATTAAGGGACTGATTGCGATCGGCTTCCTGCTTTTGACCCTCTTGCTGCAAGGCAAACTGTTACCGCACGTTAGCCCTACTGCTTTGGAATTGCTCTGCCTCAGCGGAGTCGTTGGCATTGGCTTTGGTGATACCGCTTACTTCGAGGCGCTTAACTGCCTGGGCGCACGTCGAACGCTGGCACTGGAATCGATCGCGCCACCGCTAGCAGCAATCATGGCGCTGGTTTTCTTGCAGGAACGTCTTCCCGTGGGGGCATGGCTTGGTATTGTGCTGACGATCGTCGGTGTGGCGTGGGTTGTAGTCGAGCGCACAACTGAAGCCGCAACTCAACGCCAACTGTGGCGAGGTACGGGGTTTGGCTTGCTGGCAGCCCTGGGTCAAGCAAGTGGTGCAGTACTATCGAGAGCGGCTCTGGCAGGCACCACGATCGACCCACTGTGGAGTGGGTTCATTCGTTTAGTGGCAGGCGGCTTGGTGCTGTTACTCTGGCTA
>DATNQS010000699.1:0-4407 GCA_036703925.1 Candidatus Sericytochromatia bacterium | reverse complement strand
GCAGGGGCGATCGCGGCGATCGTGCCGTTGTCAATTTTAAGATCGACCCGTAAAAAATCGCTGGGTTCCAGGTGGGTGAATCGAAGATCTTGAGTGCCCTCTGTAAGTGTAGGCTGGCTCTGGTCTAGCAGCGGTTGTGGGATATGAGCGTTTCTCAGCCAATAGCGATCGGACACTGGAATCATGACGCTTGTCTCAGTAAAAGGGAGGTTGGCTGCTTTAAAGTGGCTAGTCTCATTCTCATCCACAGGGAGATTAGATAGAACATCCCTACTACAGAAGGTCTACCTGTAAATGTTTGCCTGTCTTGAGGCTAAAGGCGTATGCTGGCAAGAAACTATTGAGGTTAGCCTGTGGATGCAATTTTGGCGCGATCGCGACCACTGAAACAAGCCTTAGTCGATTTTGTGCTAGATGCTGAAGGAGAGCTGGCAGTCGCTTTAGAGCGCTATTCCGCAGAGCAGTTAGCGAGATCGCAACAGCCCGATCAGCATCAGCAAGCGCTGGTGATCGATCGCTTTGTGATCGAAGGAAGGGTAGGAAATCAAACGCCGATCGACCTGTTTCTAGCAGAGGCAGAGGCGGAGGATCTATCGAAGAGCGATCAACAACTGCTCAAAAGCTGGCAGCACAGCTTCGTGGGGCTATTTGCCGTTACAGCAAAATTGCCAGATGGGTTTGAGTTGATGAACTGGCTGACCGCAAAGCCCTACACCGTCAAGCCCAACGATCCTGCCGTCTTAGAAGAAATGCAGCGGTTTAAGCTCGGTGAAATTTTGCTGACTCAAATTGCACCGATCACCGAAACGTATTGGACGTTTTCAGCGCCGTGGAAGGCAATGGGCAACCTGGGCAAACCAAAGCTAGCAGTGGCGATCGGCAACTTCAAGCAGAACTATAAAGAGGCGCTCTACAGTGATGCGCCAGAACTGCTAGAGGAAGCATGGCGATCGGTCGAACGCTACCATCAAGACTTTTTGGACTTCTTTGGCAGTGATGCCATAACGCTGCCAGGCTATCAGCTTGGTAAGAAAATTGCTGAATTTCAGGACGTACTGACCAAAAAGCAGTTAGCAGAAGCCGGTATTGATGAATCAAAATCTCTGGCTGATCTAGCCGCAGAAGCAGGCATGGATGAGGCAGAAATTGAGGAGGCAGCCGCAACAATGGGAGCCGATGCCAAAGCGGTTTCAACCATGCTAAAGAGCAAAGAAGCGGCTGCCAAAATGGTAACGCCCAAAATTGATCTGCCGCCTGAATTGAAAAAGGCAGAAAACGTGACTGTGCTGGCGCATCCCCGCTGGGGACAAATGTTTCTGCCAACCTATACTCAGTTTGAAACGTTGCTTCAAGCCGAGGACTGGCAGAGCGTACCTAACGCAGAAAAGCTAGTTCGTAAATATTTAGATGATGTCACTATCAATGCCTTTATCTGGCATCGGTTAGCTGATGCACATCCAGTTGCTTTAGAGAACGTGTTGCGATCGGTGCTCGATCGTCCCACCTTTGACCTGAAAGCTGACTTAGATGCCCTGCTGCAACAGCACAAAAAACCGCTACAGCCAGAACTGCCCGAAATTGCCAGTGTTCCCCTCCATCTACATGACCTGTTCCAAGAGGCACTCAAGGAAGTAAGCAAAGCAAAGCCAAAAGAGAAAGATGGACAAAAGGCTAAAAAAGGGTTCCAGCGCTGATCAAGGGGTATTCACCTTGCATGGCAGCTAACAATCATAGTAAAAACCCCAACTTGAAAGCTGGGGTTTTAGCGAACCTGGAGCTAGATGATGTGTTGATTATTCCCCTAAAAGCAAATGCTTGCTCATACTCCCATCTAACATGGAATCTACCAGAAGGTAGAAGCGCTAATGAGAGTAGCTAGCTGATTATCAAAGTGTTGAGAAGCTCATCATCTTTCTAATTAAGCAGTCTGTCACCGGGTAGGTAGGCTGCTTTTTTTTGCCTTCAGGTTGCTTTTCAACCAGGCAGATTGGTTGCGATGTACTGGTTGTTTCAAGCAAATCCTAAGTACAGCCGCATTCTCGATGGTATTCGAGAGCTAGAAGGAATGCATTGGTTGGTTACTCGCTACGCTGACCAAATTGCAGTGGGCGATCGCGTGCTTATTTGGGTTGCAGGCAAGGAGGCAGGCATTTACGCACTTGCTGAGGTGACGCACTCTACCCATTTTGTCGAACAGCCACCCGATCTCACCTACTGGTTGCTACCAATGCGAGCGATGGGCAGATTTTATGCCCCAGTCCGCTTTACGCGCAAACTGTTAAATTGCCCTCTGCTTAAAGCCAGACTACGTTACGACCCTATTCTTAGCAACCTACAGGTGCTTCGGGCACCGCACAGCACTAACTTCAAAGTCTCACAGCATGAATGGCAGCAGGTCTGTCAATGGCTCAATAGTGATAAAGATGATCATCGCTGACCTGGACTTTTGAATGGTTTGTGGTCCCCTGTAGTAGAGCTATCGTGAAAGCGATGTTTTTCTACCAAATTGAAAAACTCGATTGAGCGAAAAAAAGTTTAAGGGAGGCGAGAGCAGCACGCGATCGCATCATTACTGATACCGTTGCTAACGAAAGGAGAAGCAGAATGACACAAGCAACAACACAAGCAAAAATCGGCGATACGGTTAAAGTTCATTACACTGGCAAATTGGATGATGGCACAGTGTTTGACTCCTCGAACGATCGCGAACCGCTAGAGTTTACGCTTGGCTCCGGTAGCATTATCCCCGGCTTTGAACGAGCTGTCGTCGGGATGAGCCTGGGTGAAGCAAAAACAGAGATTATTCCCACTGACGAGGCATACGGTCCGCATCTAGAAGATATGGTCGTTGTGGTTGATCGGCAGCAAATGCCAGCCGAAATTGAACCCCAGGTTGGTCAACAGCTTCAGCTTCAGCAGCAAGATGGGCAAGTGTTACCCGTCGTGATCACGGATGTCTCTGGTGCCGCTGTGACATTGGATGCAAATCATCCTCTGGCAGGTGAAGCCCTAACATTTGACATCAAATTGGTTGATATTGTCTAATCTTGCTTGGCTCTCACTTGTAATTAATTTGTCTCACGCTGAAGGGTGAACGCCTTTCGCCCTTCAGAATCGATCGCCTCTAACTAAGGATTTTTATAGAGAACTTAATCTATGTTTTAGTAAGTTAGAGCGAAGATTGGAACTATCTTCGACAGCTCAACAGGTGATAGACTAATTAAAAACAATTAGGCAAACTGAGCGCTAGATCAAGCCGCTAAGCATGAAAGAAAAGAATCAAACTAGGCGATTCAAGTAGACCAAAATAAGAAGCACATCTTAAACCGGATTATTTGCTTAAGAGGGTTGTCTTTCTCCTGTAACAATCAGGAATAAACTTAGAAGCATTAGCATCATGCTGAACAATCAAGCCTAGTTTAAAGAATCCATTAACACTGTTTCAATTATTTTTCATACAGCTACTCCTTTATAGCTGAGAGAATCTCCACAGCACCTTTTTGCCCATCAATGCGAACGCGCTGACCATCTTGTAGCAATTGGGTTGCGTTTTGGATATCCATTACGGCAGGAATGCGGTACTCACGAGCGACGATCGCCCCGTGTGACAGTCTGCCGCCTACTTCGGCAATTAGCCCTCCGGCTCTCGCGAGCAGTGGTGCCCAACCAGAATCAGTGTATGGCACGACCAGAATTGTTTCGCGATCGATCTCTGGCAACGCCGTTAAGCTCCGTACTACTTTTACAATGCCCTCTACCTGTCCCGGACTCGCTCCAATGCCTTGCAACTGCTGTGATGCCTGCCAGTGGTGCGAACTAACGGCTGGAGCAGGCGGATCATTCCCATAAACTAGATAGGGCACTGCTTCAAGGGCGCGATCGGCTTCAAATTGCGATCGTCGCCGCTCCACTAGCTTCTGGATATTCTCCCCTCTCCCCTCTTCCCTTTCTTCTCTCTCTACAAATCGCTGAATCTCCTCCCACTCCAGGAAAAAGATGTCTCCCGCTGCTGCCAGCAAGCCTGACTCTAGCCAGAACTGCTCCAGTGCCACAAAACTCCAGCGCAGTTCTGCAAGCAAACGGCTATACACCTCTGTTACCCGTCCTTTCAGCGTCAAACGGCGTTGAACTCGCTTAACGTTGCCGCTTTGGCGATTCACTGGAGGCGCGATCGGCGGTAGATCCTGACAAAACTGGGTAAAGAGCGATCGTACAGGCTGCGGATCTTCGCGCCAGGTTGGCACCGCAATATCAGTTCCCACTTCACTTAAGTAGCCGTATTGCTCCAGCAGCGTATCAAACCGAGCTAAGATTGCCTTTCCCTCAAGCGACTGTGCCAGCAGGGTGAACAATGCTTCTACTGAATGCTGACCGCTGACCGCTGATTGCTTCTCCAGAAAATCTCGC
>DATNQS010000698.1:0-1739 GCA_036703925.1 Candidatus Sericytochromatia bacterium | reverse complement strand
GTGCATAACTATATTCAGTGGCTCTTTCCACTTGTTGGCAAGAGTCGCTTTAATCCAGATGCTCCTGTGCTGACTGAGGTCGATATCCAGACCTTTAACGCCAGTGACGACCTCAAAAACCGTGTGCTAACGTCGTTCAAGCGTTTGTTGCAGTTCTACGGCTTGCAGTGTGCTGAAGACAACGATGTAATCAGCATTACAACGGCTGACACGTTTCCAGAGCAACGAGAGAACTGGTTGAACTGGGGCAACCACAATCATCTTCGCATCACTAGAATTTTGACTAGCTTACGGCTGCTAGGGTTAGATGCTTATGCCCAAGCCTTTTTCCAGTGTCTCACTCAGATTTACAAGACTGCACCCGATGCAATCGATTCTCGCAGTTACGCCTATTGGAAAGATGCTGCCAGCAAAGTGCTGTAGTGCTTCAAGGTCGCGTTAAGTGGTATGGAGTCTCTAAGCACAGACATAGACATGAATTTGGTCGTGCTTCGCTCTGTTGATCTAGAAAGAGCGATCCGTTTCTATGCAGCATTGGGGATAGCGTTGTCTCGTGAGCAGCATGGCTCTGGACCAGAACATCTAGCCGCTACGATCGGTACGCTCGTGCTAGAAATTTATCCACAGGGCAGGGTAGACAAAACATTAATTCACGTTAAACCACTACCACCTAGAACGAAGCATACTAACAGCTAGCTACTTTACCAAACTGCTACCGATCGACCACCAAATAGTCCTGTAACTGCTGATTGCGTTGATTGGTGAGTCGCGTTAAGCACTGATTCCGTGCTGCGTTGCCACCGCCACTAGCCTCAAAGCTACAGGCAGAGTCGCGAAAAGCAATCCAAGCGAATTCGGCGGTTTCGAGTTTGCGTTTGCGATCGGGCTCTAACCCTTGCCTAAGTTTTTGGTAAAGCTGATTAAGCTGGCGATCGACAACTTTATAGCTGCCACCACTGGCACGCTGTTGTCCTGCCAGGTAGGCTTCCAAATCGGTGGTGCGCTGTTGTGTGATTTGATCTTTGCAGCCTGAGATCAGCATAGGCTGCATCGAGCCACCGTCTGCTTCACTACCAGCAAAGGCGCATTCCGTATCGCGAAACTTAATCCAGCCTAATTGAGCATTTGTTAGCTTTTGGCGGCGAGAGGCAGCAAGATTGGGCACCAGCGCTTGATAAGCACGATTTAAGGCGCGATCGGCTTCTTCATAGCTCAAGCCAGCACAGAGGTTCATATCCATCTGAGTTTGAAGATCATTGCAATTGGGTTGTTGTGCAATGATCGAGCGTGTCAGTGGCAATGGGTTTGCAGAAAGTTGGGTTGCTTGACTAAGGACGGCAACACTAGCTAGACCAGCCAGCGCGGTGTAAAGCCCAAAGCGATTAATAGACGTTGACATAGACATTAGCGAGATGATGACATTATGTGGTGGCAACAGACTGCTTCAACAGGTGTCAGAGCAATTCCCGACGCAGGAGGAGCGCGATCGCGTAAAGAGATATGTGCAGGCGACAGTTCTAAGCATTCTGTGTCAAACCTGGTTTTAAATAATAGTAGGGTTTTTGAGCCAGTTGGAGCCGTCCGCGACCAAACGCGGCTACACTCCGGTAAGCTTTAAACCGATCATTTTCTAGCTGCGATTTGAGTTGAGCCTATGAAGTCCTATCTGGCGGCTGCTGTGCAAATGACCAGCCTGCCTAATCTCGAAAAAAATCTAATCCAGGCAGAAGAATTAATTG
>DATNQS010000697.1:0-12352 GCA_036703925.1 Candidatus Sericytochromatia bacterium | reverse complement strand
AATACAGCCGATGCGGCTCAAGCAGCAGAACAAATGTCTCCTGAGGTGCGATCGGGCCTATCAAACGATGAGCGCGCCTGGCTAGAAGCAGGCAACGTAGTTGAGCTAGAATCCTTCACGCCCCAGCAGCTTATCCACATTCTCAATCGTGGCATTGTTGGCAGTCGCGCACTGGGCACCGATGACAGCAGTCTTATTTTTATTGACAGTAGCTACGGCGATTCTTACTATGTGGTTGAAAGTTTTGGCTAGTTCTAATGATGGAATTCGGCAATAATTACACCGTTAACTCCTGACTCCAGGCGGGAAATTCATCTCCTGGCTGGCGACCATAAAGTTGTACTTGAGTAACAAAACCAGGTTTCAGGTGCGGCAGCATTTTGTTCACGAAGTCAACCATTTGTTCTTCGCTAGGCGCTGTTTCTGCTTCAAATAAAATCTGCAAACTGTGATCCTTCAGGTTCGCTTTAGCAGTAATACCGTCTGGCTGTAGTGCCTCGTTAATCAGCATAGTTAGCTGCTGAATGCCATCTTGAGGCAGCGGTTGATCGGGTGCTGACGTTGCATTCAGATCGATCACCGCTTGCAGGGCTGGTTCACGATCGCTCTGGCGTGGCAGTAACACCTCCAGCGGCGGGATATCTTCTGGCTGTATCGTTGTCAGCACTTCATCTGTCAGTATCGAAATAACAGCGAGTCTATTTGCTTGTTGTTCAATGGCTTTCTCAAACAAATTTCGCACCAGTCGAGCATTGCCAAACGTTCTATCGCGGCGATCATAGAGCGTATTGAGTAAAGCAAGGAGCGTTTGATTAGCGGCTTCAGTCGGCTTGAAATGGCTATCTTTGCAAAGTTTATTGAAAATGGCAACGAGTTCGTCTGGTGTATAGTCTTTGAAGTAAAAGTAACGGTTAAAGCGTGATTTTAGACCCGGATTGGATTCAACAAACGTTACCATTTCGTCTGTATAACCAGCAACAATGACAACTAACCGATTACGGTAATCTTCCATACGCTTAATCAGCACATCGATCGCCTCTTGCCCAAAATCTTGAGTTGAATTGAGTGGTTTCAAAGCATAGGCTTCATCGATAAAGAGTACACCATCTAACGCTGATTTAACCAGTGCATCAACCTTCTCAGCCGTGCCGCCAATGTGAGAGGCAACCATGCCCGCACGATCGGTTTCTACTAAATGACCTTTTGCCAAAAAGCCTAGCTCTTTAAAGATTTTTCCCATCAAGCGAGCAACCGTTGTCTTACCAGTTCCAGGCGGTCCAGAGAAGACAGCATGAAGTGAGGTTGGTGTTTTTGCCATGCCGCGCTGCGATCGAGCTTGCTGCACCCTCAGAAAATTGGTCAGCGTTCTCACTTCAGTTTTAATATTCTCCATGCCCACTAACTTATTTAGTTCAGCCAACACGTCGTCAACATTCCGAACGGGTAGCGAGAAGTTTTCGGGAGCAATCGCTTGGGCATATGTTTCAGAACTATTGTAAGAGTGAAGCAGTTGCCAGATCTGGGATAATGCTTCCATTTCTTGCATTGTCACTTTGCCGTCTGCTTTGATAATGACTTGAGCAAAGCGGTAAAGCGCGTTAACAACTTTATCTAAATAATTAGCACCTTTTTCTTCATCAAGCCTGTTCAAAACCGATGGTAGCGTTAACTGATCAACCTGGCTTGTGCTATTAGTTAAATCCAGGAGCAGCCTTAGCATTTCTTTCTCAGTGTTTCGCCTCACTTCACTAGAGGTATCCCACAGCTCGATCGCAATATGCAGCTTTTCTGTATCCTGCTTAATCAACGCAAAGACCACTAGAAAAGCGAGTAGCTCATTGTGTCCCAGTTCGCCGTGGCTGCGCCCACAGATTTGCAAAATTTTTGCCAAATCGGTTAAAACTAAACTCTCAAAGTTGCCTCGTTTTTCCAATAACGGTAAGACAGCTTTGTATAAAAGGTTAGATTCTCTTTTAATCTCCCGATGATTCATAAATGTCTCCTATAAGAATTGAAAGTGGCAAACCGAAAGGCAGAGCGCGACTGCCATTATTCTACCTGACCCAAAAATCGTCGCCTGTGGCGATGGGTACAGCTATACCTATCGCCACAGGATGATGGACAGGGGTGAAAATTTTAACTGGATGACGTTCGCATCTAGCTATCCAAGCCAAAAGCCTCAGCTTGTTTTGCCAAGCTACAAATGGAGTTTGGCTGTACGATCGTCAGATCGATTCAGCGCATGGGTTTAAGCACCCGTGGTGAGGCTTCAACGTAAGTGTTCAACTAAACTGATTCGCGGTCAGAATGACTCAACATCAAGTGCCTTACTTCTTAGCGTTGTCTCAAGTAGATGCCTTTTAAGTAGGAGGTTGGTGCAGCCAGCATTGCTGTGCTCAGTAATTTGCCGGAGTAGCATTTCATGGAGTGTCTTTAGAGCTGGCTCAAGTCTTGCCTGGGAGGGTATTCCCCTTAATGAAAAGCGATTGCCACTCGCTTTTCTGGCATCCAAAACGACTGAACCGTTTTTAGAGCCTTCGACGATGCTTGGCTGACCGTGTACCCATAATGATTAAGTCAGTTTTGATGGCTCAAACTGCTTCAACAATGCATCAGGTAGGCTGGTCAAGATTTGCTATCATAGCGTTTTCATAATTTATTCAGTCCCTAGCATACTGCTTAAAGGAGATTGTGAGCCTGGTTGCTCTCAACTGCTAGACCAATGCTTTCAGCAATGACGTTTATCACTGGCTTTCTAGAACTGCTGGTGCTGTCGCGAAACAAGAACAGATAGCTGATGAAAGTGATCCTCTAGTTTGACAAAACAAAAAATACGCTAGTTCTTTTGATACCAGTATGCGTTGTTAGCAAGCATTAAGGTCTTTGCACCCTAGATTAAGAAATGGTATCAAGCCCAAAGATCATCATTTCTTCTGATTCGCTTTAGTTTGATGCGGGATGAGAATGGTGTTGTCTTAGTTTGCTCTGTCTGCCAGGAGTAGCAGCCTCACATATGGCAAGAATTTTAATTGTTGAAGATGAGATTGTGGCTGCCTTAATGATTCGGGCTTTTTTGGAGCATTCGGAGCATACGGTTGTAGGAAGTGTGACATCAGGAGCAGAAGCCGTTCGAGTGGCAGCCGAAACGCAACCCGATCTCGTTCTCATGGATATTTCGCTTGAGGGCGGGCTAGATGGCATTGCTGCTGCGACTCAAATTCATGAGCAGTTGGGCATTCCTATCATCTACCTCACGGCAAATGCCGAAGACCAGACACTCCAGCGTGCGGTAGCCACAGAACCCTTTGGCTATATCGTTAAGCCCTTTAATCAAGTTGGGCTGCATACAACTATTAATATTGCGCTGCGTCGCTACCAGTTGGAGCAACAGCTTGAGCAAGCTGAACAATGGTTGGCAACAACGTTAGCAAGTATTGGCGATGGCACGATCGCCACAGATGAGCATGGCTGCATCACGTTTATGAATGCAGTTGCGGAACACCTGACTGGCTGGCAGCAGTCAGACGCATTGGGTGCCTCTGCTGAATTGGTATTGCGTCTGATCCATGCAGAGACACAGGAAGCGATCGAAAACCCGCTTTTGCAGGCAATCCGTCAGGGTGTCAGTGTCAGTATTTCTGAGCATTGTGTGCTGCAAACCAAGAATGGCTTAGAGCGAGCGATCGGTAACATGGCTGCACCCATTCGCAATGACAAGGGCGAAATTACGGGTGGTGTGTTGATTTTTCAAGATGTAACGGAACGGCGGCAAGCCGAAGCGCTCTTACACCGTCGCCAGGAAGAATTTAGGGCACTGGTGGAAAACTCTCCCGATATTGTAGTGCGCTTTGATCGGGAGTTTCGCCACGTTTACGTCAATCCGGCAGTAGAGGTGGCAACAGGCATTGCTGTAGAAGCCTTTATTGGGCGCACCAACGCCGAGATGGGAATGCCCACCGAGCTAGTGAAATCTTGGCGTGAGACGCTACAAGCTGTGCTAGACACGAGGCAAGAACAAATTACTGAGTTTCAATTTTCGGCACCCTCTGGTTTAAAGGTTTATCAAGCGCGGATTGTGCCGGAGTTCAGCCAGGATGGCAGCGTAGATTTTTTGCTGTGTGTCAGCCGCGACATTACGGAGTACAAGCGGGCAGAAGCCATTTTGCGCCAGCAGGCTGAACGAGAGCGCCTACTGGTAGCGATCGCGCAACGAGTACGTCAGTCGCTTGACCTGGATGAGATTCTCAACACAACGGTCACAGAAGTACGTCAACTGCTCCAGACCGATCGTGTGATCATTTATCGCTTTGAGCCAGATTGGAGCGGCTTCATCATTGTGGAATCAGTGGGTGATAGTTGGACTCCCATGCTGGGGCAGCGCCTTTTTGACCCCTGTTTGGTGCTGGCAGACTGTTTGATCCCGTATGCAAACGGAAACATTAGTAGCATTGACGATCTAGAAAATGCGGGGTTGGCTGAGTGCTATGTCGGTCTACTGACGCAATTTCAGGTCAGAGCAAATCTAGTCATTCCTGTGTTGCTGCCTCCGAGCCAGGTAAGCCGGAATAAAGATGGGCTAGAACATCTGTGGGGGCTACTGGTGGTGCAGCAATGTGCGGCACCACGCCATTGGGACAAGTTGGAGATTGACCTACTCAAAAAGTTGTCGGCTCAGGTTGCAGTCGCCATCCACCAAAGCTACCTTTATCAGCAAACGCAGCAGCAGGCAAGGCAAGAACAAGCGCTGAGTCGAGTCATTCAGGCAATCCGCAACTCACTAGATCTCACAACAATCTTCCAAACAGCCGTCATAGAGATGGGCAGTTTGCTTCAGGTTGAACAAGCAAACATTTTGCAATATTTACCAGAGCAAGGTGTTTGGGTCCATCAGGCCAGCTATCGACAAAACTCAGATGTTGCACCCGTTGGCTTAGACGTAGTGGGGCTAGAAATTCCTGATGAGGGCAACCCCATTACGGCACGGTTAAAACAACTGGAAATTGTGCGGCTCGATGATGGCAGCACGATCGCTCATGAAATGACTCAAATTCTGGCGCAAACATTTCCGGGTGCCTGGCTCGCAGTACCCTTGCAGATGAACGGTGCCGTCTGGGGCAATATCACTCTGATTCATGGACCAGAACCCTTCGTCTGGCAAGACTGGCAAATTGAGCTCACCCGTGCGGTTGGGGATCAGTTGGCGATCGCCATCCAACAGTCGCAGCTTTATCAGCAAGTACAGCAACTCAATGCCCGTTTGGAAGAACAGGTGCAAGAACGCACTCTCCTTTTGCAGCAAGCCTTTAGCTTTGAAGCAACGTTGAAGCGGATTGCTGAACGGGTGCGTGACAGTCTGGATGAAGACCAAATTTTACGGGCAGTCGTAGAAGAACTCGCTGTCACACTGGCTGTAAGCCGATGCAGCGTAGCTGTTTACGACCTGCCTCAGGGCGCGGTGAATGTGCGCTACGAATATACGACGGCGGTAGAGAGCCTTCAAGGTCGCTTGATTCCCATGTCGCAGTTTCCAGAAATCTACCAGCAGCTACTAGAAGGACAGCATTTTCAGTACTGCAATGTGGATGCGCGACCGATTCAAGCGCACGTAGTACGGCTGGCATGTCCTATCGTTGACGATCAAGCCGTGTTAGGAGATTTGCGACTCGTCAACTATGCAGACTACGTTTTTTCGGAGCAGGAAGTCCGCCTGGTGCAACAAGTTGCTAATCAGTGTGCGATCGCCCTGCGGCAGTCACGTCTCTATCAAGCAGCACAGGCGCAAGTCGATGAACTGGAACGGCTCAATCAGCTCAAGGACGACTTTGTAAGCACCGTTTCGCACGAACTGCGTACACCAATGTCCAGTATCAGAATGGCGATTCAAATGCTAGAAGTTGTGCTGTTGCAAACTGAAGAAGGGCAATCTCGCAATGCCGCAGACCCATCTTCCTTAGTGTTGCAGCCAGAGTCTTTTCAACGTGCAGCCCGCTACGTGCAGGTCTTGCACGACGAATGCCAGCGCGAAACCATGTTAATCGACGACCTGCTCGATTTGTCTCGCTTAGAGCACCAAGCCGAACCGCTCAACCGCAGCACGCTGGATCTTCAGGTCTGGCTGGCTCCGCTTTTAGTGCCTTTTGTCGATCGTCTTAACAGCCAGCAGCAACGTCTGGAAACTCGCGTGGCAGTGCCCCTACCGCCCTTAACGACCGATTATTCCTATCTAGAACGCATTCTCAACGAACTGCTGCAAAATGCTTGTAAATACACTCCAGCAGGCGAAACCATTGTTGTCTCGCTGCAATCGGTGGAGCGATCGTCTACCCTGGCACGATCGCACATTCAGATTAGCGTCAGCAACTCTGGAGTGGAAATTGCGGCTGACGAGCTAAACCGAGTGTTCGACAAGTTTTATCGCATTCCCAGCCTTAATCCCTGGCAGCACCGGGGTACAGGGTTGGGTCTGGCACTCGTCAAACGACTAATTGAGCCGCTTCAAGGAGCCGTTGAAGCATCGAGCGCCAATGGCTGGACAACCTTTACCGTCAGGATACCGCTAGAGCTTGACGAGCAAGAGAGCGGTTGATGTCTTGCTAATGCCTTTCACGTGAACGTCATGACCTGGAAACCAGGGCGAACAGTAAGGTGCGATCAAGCAGGACGCGGGATCGTCGATAGTATTGTGCAGATTGAGCTAAATCGCTCCGTTATTTCCTGTGCTCTCATCAACACAGTGGTTTGCGGTCAGCAGCAACATCTATAGATCTACAGAAATCAGGCTGAAAACTAATTAATAGGGATGGATAGCAACAGATCGCGATTCACCTTCTTGTGTTTAGTTGTTTGAATAAATGTAAACAAACATAACAGCAAACTCAGATAAGCTAATAAAGCAAAGAATCTAGAAGCCTTGATACAAAAGGGATGCAGCGCTTCTTAATATTTTGTAACCGCTTATACGAACACTCATCTTAATTTTGCACAAATTTTGCACATTGGGCTTGCTTTAATCAATGTCAAGTTCAAGAAGCACAGGAACCATTGATTCTTAACTGAATTAAGGTTCGCCTTCCTAAAAATTCATTGCATACCATTTCATTGGTTTGATGGTCTACTTAAACCGTTTTAAGCGGTAGAAAAACCTTTAAACCCAATTTAAAATTCGAGGGGTACCTTGAATTGATGGGGTCAGACTAAGCATGAATTTTGGAAGACTGTTTTGCGATACTCACCGTATTGATTGACGCACCGTTGGTTGGCTGCAACCAGGCAGCTCTATCAGGATCACTTCTGAATTTTGTTGCATAAACTTTCACGAACACGCAAGGTTTATGTGCGAAAGAGAGCTTGTTTGTTCCTTCAGTCTGGCAGTTTAGTTGCTCAATAATGGGGAATAGGTTTGCAGACAGTAAGGCTTTAAGAATTTTGTGTTTTTAATGTCAAAAATACTAGGAGAAGCTGAAATGCTCGACGCTTTTACAAAAGTAGTCTCTCAAGCAGATACTCGTGGCGCTTACGCTAGCAATGCTGAAATCGATGCCTTGAAAGCTATGGTGGATGCTGGTACCAAGCGCATGGATGTTGTTAACCGCATTACTGGCAACGCATCCACAATCGTTGCGAATGCAGCCCGCTCCTTGTTTGAAGAGCAGCCCCAATTAATTCAACCCGGCGGCAATGCTTACACCAACCGTCGCATGGCAGCTTGCTTGCGTGACATGGAAATCATCCTGCGTTACGTTACCTACGCTGTGTTCACTGGCGATGCTAGTGTACTGAACGATCGCTGTCTCAATGGCTTGCGCGAAACCTACCAAGCGCTGGGCGTTCCCGGTGGTTCTGTTGCGGCTGGTGTGCAAAAAATGAAAGAAGCTGCGATCGCGCTTGCAAACGACCCCAACAACGTTACCCGTGGCGATTGCAGCGCTCTGATGTCTGAATTGGGCAGCTATTTTGATCAAGCTGCTGCTGCTGTCGGTTAAGTCTTTAACCATTCGTCATTAGTCATGGGTCACGTTGTACAAGACACATGATGGATGGCACCCTTCTTTTAACGTCAACTTGCAAAATCATTGAAGAGGAAGAATTCAGCATGAAAACCCCTTTAACCGAAGCCGTCGCAACCGCCGATTCTCAAGGACGGTTTCTTAGCTCTACCGAAATGCAGGTCGCTTTTGGACGCTTCCGTCAAGCGGCTGCTAGTCTTGATGCTGCCAAAGCATTGAGCAGCAAGGCACAAGGCTTGGCTGAAGGTGCAGCTAATGCAGTGTATCAAAAGTTTCCCTACACCACCCAAATGCAGGGTCCTAACTACGCATCTGATGCTCGCGGTAAGGGCAAGTGCGTCCGAGACATCGGCTACTACCTCCGCATCATCACTTACTGCCTCATTGCAGGTGGTACAGGTCCTCTAGATGAGTATTTGATTGGTGGTTTGGCAGAAATCAACCGCACCTTTGACTTGTCTCCCAGCTGGTATGTTGAAGCGCTGAAGCACGTTCGGGCAAACCACGGACTGAGTGGCGATCCGGCTGTTGAAGCAAATTCCTACATTGACTACGCCATCAATGCACTGAGCTAGTTTTTTACTGCCCAGAACAACGAAAGATTGTTACTGCTAGGGATCTGGCATGGACAGTTTTTGGGGTTCTGGGCATGATTTTTCTGCTTAAAATTTCATTGAAATTAAGGAGCAGTCATGACTAGCTTGGTAGCTAGATAGTTAGGAATTGAGACATAGCACAGTCGGAGTTATATCGACAAAAGTTTTTTTACTCCACGCCTCAGGTTCGCTTTATTGAGTTGACTTATAAACATCTACTGGGTCGTGCGCCCTATGATGAAGCAGAGATTGCCTACCACGTCGATCTCAACACTCAAAAAGGATATGAGGTCGAAATCAACTCCTATCTTGATTCACCAGAATATCAAACCAATTTTGGAGAAGCGATCGTTCCCTCTTACCGGGGCTTTGCTACACGGCAGAGACAAAAAAACGGTAGGCTTCAGCCAGATGTTCAGATTTACTGGGGTTATGCCAATAGCGCTCGCGCTCAAGGCAAAAGCAAGTCTGCTTGGTTAACCAAAGATCTCGCATGTAATCAAGCTACACCCCTTCAAACCGCGTCCTTTAGTCGGAGTTTGGCAGGTGCGGCAGGCGACGATCGTGGTCAGCTATACCGGGTGCGCGTTACGCAAGCCAATCAGGGACGGATTTCCAGATTCGGCGCAGCGTGAGCGCCTGTCTCGTCACTTACGATCAACGCTCATCCACTCTGCAACGGCTCAACTAACGGGGTAGCAACGTTGTGAGTCTTACTGATCGCGCAATGTGAAAAACGTGAATCGGTAGAAAGGATTGATAGAAAAGTGGATGGGTAGGAGAGTCAGTACGTGGATAAGTGGGTTTCCCCATCAACCCATTGGCTCATCTACCCAATTTTTCATAGTACTAAAGCATAAAGGAGCGTCATCGTGCCAATTACAACCGCAGCCTCTCGTTTAGGAACCGCTGCTTTTAATGAAACACGCCCAGTTGAATTGCGTGCAAGCTGGACTTCAGACGAAGCCAAGACGATTATTCAGGCAATCTATCGGCAGGTGTTGGGCAACGATTATTTGATGCAGTCGGAACGTCTGACTAACTTAGAGTCGTTGTTTATGAATGGTCAACTGACCGTGCGGGACTTTGTCCGAGCAGTAGCTAAATCAGAACTCTACAAAACGAAGTTTCTGTATCCTCACTTTCAAACACGAGTCATTGAATTGAACTTCAAGCATCTACTGGGACGCGCTCCCTATGATGAATCTGAAGTGGTTGAGCATCTCGATCGCTACCAAAATGAGGGCTTTGAGGCAGATATCGATTCTTACATCGACTCTGAAGAATACACCACCTATTTTGGTGAAGCCGTTGTGCCCTACTACCGTGATTTAGTAACAACAGGTGTGGGTCAGAGAACGGTCGGCTTTACCCGTATGTTCCGCCTGTATCGTGGCTATGCTAATAGCGATCGCGCCCAAATGGGAGGTCCTGATTCTCGGTTGGCAGCCGATCTAGCGAGAAATAGTGCATCTCACATCACGGCTCCATCTGGTAGTGGTGAAGGGTGGGCTTACCAACCATCGAAGCAGGGCACAGCACCCAATCGATCGTTTGGCAGATCCTCGCAGGGTTCTACCTCCCGTCTCTACCGGATTGAGGTTGCCGGTATTAACCTACCTCGCTATCCCAAAGTTCGCCGTAGTAACAAAGAGTTCATTGTCCCCTACGAGCAACTGACAAATACACTCCAGCAAATCAACAAGCTGGGGGGAAGAGTCGCCAGCGTTACCCTCGCGCAATAGTGTTTGGTCAAAGTGCGTTGAATGGGTCAAAAGGGTTCAAGATTCAACCCAACGCACCCTTCACTGTTGTAGCTGCACGTCATTAATTTGACTCATTCATTAGGAGAAAGAAGCACTATGTCAGGACAGCCCACCTTAATCAACGCATCCGTTTCAAATGCGGACAATCGCGTTTTTATCTATGAAGTCGAAGGCTTACGGCAAACCTCACAAACCGAGAACCAGAGCTATCCGGTTCGTAACAGCAGCACCATCCTGCTTCAGGTGCCCTACAGCCGCATGAATGAGGAAATGCGCCGCATTGCTCGTCTGGGCGGCAAGATTGTGAATATTCGCCCCCTGACTGCACCAGCATCGTCGTCTCACGCAGAATAAGCGCAACTGTAAGCGGTTGACTGCGATCGTGGGTTGAGAAAGCCGAGGCATGAATTTGCCTGGTCACACAATTGATCCTGAATCCGGTCTAGCCTTACGTCGCACTTTTTGATTCATGCTCTGAAAGATCAAGTAGCCCTTGAGTTTAACGGGTGTAGGAAGCTAAAACTTCTTGCACCTGTTTTTTTTGCACTGATAGTCGCAGAGCCTTAGTCTAATCATCCTGAAAGGCGCTGCCATGAGAGTTCGCCATGGTCTGACTGGTGCCACTGGAGAAGATTGGCAGGTTGCCCGATTGGATGCGTTGGCAAGCCGATCGCTCGACGAGGAGCAACAGTAGCAAGGGCGATCGCTGTTTCAACATCACAAATGCCCTCCTTCACCAGATTTTGTGCCCCTACCAATAGCGACAAAGTCGTTCCCGATAAGGTGCCATCTGGCAAGCGAGCCGTACCGTTTTTGACTTCAATCTGGCGAGTGTCCCAGGGGTAAATGCCATCGGGTAAGCCCAACGGTGAGAGCGCATCACTGACCAGGAAAACACCATGATCGTACTGACTGGCTCTCAGCAAAAGATCCATCATGATAGGCGAAACGTGCTGACCATCGGCAATGAGACCACAGTACACATGGGAATGAACGATCGCTGCGCCTAATAGTCCCGGTTCCCGATGGTGAAGCCCCGGCATGGCGTTGAAAGCGTGTGTCACCATCGTCGCGCCTTGGTCAAAAGCCTGCTGTGCCTGGTTTGCCGTTGCCTGCGAATGCCCCAGACTGACGGTAATACCCAGCGATCGCAAGTAAGGAATCACCGTGCCTGTTGGGTCCAATTCGGGCGCGAGGGTCATCACTTTGACGACGCTGGCATAGTCACCAAGAAGGCGTTTAATAGTGTCGATCGTCAGTGGCAGCAAATATTCGGCGGGATGTGCGCCCCGTTTGTTAGGGTTGAGGCAAGGGCCCTCGAGGTGAACGCCGAGGAGTTTTGAGGAGTTTTGAGTGAAGAGTGTTGAGTGTTGAGTTAAGACCTTGTGGATCGTGGTAAGCGATCGCTGGATGTTTTCGACTGAAGTAGTGACGATCGTGGGTAAAAAGCCATCCACGCCTTGATTCCAGAGGAACTGGCTGATGGCATCGAGTTTGTCGCTATTGTCGTCACTGAGATCGGGAAATGCCAGCCCAAGTGCGCCGTTAATTTGCAGGTCGATGCCACCAAGGGAGAGCCAATCGCCTGCAATATCCACTTGCTGTAGATCTGACGACGGCAAGGAAGTGGCTGCCTTCATAGGCTCGATCGCTCGAATCGTGTGCTGCTCGATCGCAAGTCGCTGTAGCCCTTCATAACCAGGCAGACGAGCATTGATCAGTTCCAGCGTTGGGTGAGCCATGAGAAGGCAGTGATAGCAGCTTAAGCAATAGGGTGCCTGATCGTCTGCAAGGATGTCAATAATTGTTTGACATCAAACAGTTTTTAATGCAATAATAAACTTACCGACAGTTTAGATATTTACTAAGCAAACACCGATAATCTTATCTCCAACAACTATTGAGAGGTTGACCATGAAACGCTTCATTCTTGCTGGTTTAACCACACTCGCTCTCTGTACTGCTATGGTTTCAATTGCAAACG
>DATNQS010000696.1:0-3237 GCA_036703925.1 Candidatus Sericytochromatia bacterium | reverse complement strand
CGTTCACTGAGGACACAGGGCGGCCATTCAATCGCTGGTAGTTGGTCAGCGGGGGCAAACGTACGACCGTCGAGTTCAATCAATTCAAGAGTTTCTATTGTCATTCGATCCACAGGTGTCGGGTAACAGGGTAAGCGTTGTGATGACAGTGCTCAAGCGCGTTTTTGAGCGGACTGAGGCGATCGGGCAAAGCTGAGAGGTAAGACTAGAACAGTGAGCGGGAAAGCACTCTTATGACAATCGGAAGGCTTGAGCTGGTTTAGGGTCTAGTGTTTTGGTGCTGACTAGCCATCTTCAAGGCTACAGAATTTTTGCCGCTTGTGTAGCGATCGTGGCATTCGAGACCCCGAACTCATAACTTCTTGGTAGAACCGCTTTTCAGCGATGGTATTAACTCATTCATCCTGCACCAACTTTCTGTATAAATGTTGCTTCATCGTTCTACAATGTCAGCTTTCCTCAACATTTAGCAGTGCTGGTGGTGGGCAGGTAAACGTCATAGAGTGACCGTGAGGATGCACGAATGTAAGGTGCAGCGCGTGCAGATGATAGCCACAATCGCCCGGCACTGGCAAGATACCACTGTCGGATGGCGTACAGGTGATGGGCTGCCCACCGAGCGCATACAGCGGATCGCCGACCAGTGGATAACCAGCAGCAGCGAGATGAATCCGAATCTGGTGCGGTCTGCCTGTCAAAATGCTGACTTCAACCAATGCTGTTGTAGTGTCGCGGCGTAAGACCTGACAATCACTTTGAGCAAAAGCGCCCTGTGGCAGTGCAGCATATACGTAGCCCAGAACGGGATGAGGCTGCTTGCCGATCGGCTCCGTAATGGTAAAGCGATCGTCTGGCGGGTTACCCTGCACCAGCGCTCGGTAGATTTTGTGCATCGGGCGATCGTGTAACGGCTTCAACGGGTTCTCACGCAATTGCTGGCTGAGATCAGCGCGGGCAGCAGGCGATCGTGCCAGTAACATTAGCCCAGAAGTGCCCCGTCCCAGTCGATGAATCGGCAGCGGTGTCTCGGCTGGATAGCGCTGCTGCAACTGCCAGAGTAACGTATGCTCCAAAAAGCCCCCTCCCGGCAATACTGGCAACCCAGACGGCTTGGCTACCACCATCAAATCTGCGTCTTCGTAAAGCACTTCAAACGTCAGCGGCACGTCCGGCTCTTGCCAGGGAGAGCGGCGATAGCTCAATTGTTGCCCTGCTAGCAGACGAGTCTCTGCCGTGATTGCTACCTCATCTAGTAAGATTTGTCCTGACTGAATGCGGTCTGCCCACTCAGCCCGACTGGAGTGCCGATAGCGCTGAGTATAGTAATCGAGCACGGTTAAGCCTTGCGCTGATCGAGCGATCTGCTCTCGATACGTCCAACCGTTATTCACACATTTAGCAAACTGCACAACTTCTGTATTCTGGACTCTGTAGCGCTTTTAATCCAGACGGCTCATTCTACCGCTTGTCTACAATGCCTGCTTTAGCCCTCAAAAAGTAAATGCCCCCAGCCAGAAGCCAGGAGCATGATCAGGGTGCATCTACCACTCCTCTATACCGAATCGCCCCATGCGATCCGGACAAAACTGGAGAATGGTGAGGGGAGAAGTGTAGGAAGGGAGGGAGGAGGGATGAGGGATAAGGGATGACGGCTAAAAGGTTTGATTCTGCCTGACTATTGGCTAGAGTTTTGAGTAATCTTCTCTGCTCTTCTGCTTCCCCTATCACCTCTGCTTTCTGCACTTTTCTAACAACTAACAACTTCCTGCCGTGGTTTCTCTCCTACAACTGCAAGCACACCAAACGTTACCCAATGCCGATCGCGTTCACTACCGCTGTCGCCAAAATCTCAATCTGTACAACGCTTCCATGCAAGGGCTGGTTACGCAGGCAGCAGCAGGACGATACTTGCGCGTTGTGTCATTGCCGGATGCGCCAACAGGAACAAGTCAGGGTGCCGTAGAAGTCTGTTTATGTGAGGACGATTACCCTGGTTGGCTGGGGATCGCCGACTTAGAGCATCTGGATCTTGCCGTTGCTCCCTATCAGGCGATCGCCCTTACCCAAAGGGACATTAGCAGTAGAGTGCAGGGGGCGATCGCCTTTGCTCAGGCAGCGATGGCTCAGCCAAACCACTATCTCTGGGGCGGCACTGTGGCACCCAACTATGACTGTTCGGGTTTGATGCAGGCAGCCTTTGCGGCGGTCGGCATCTGGCTACCCAGAGATGCGTACCAGCAAGAGGCGTTTACACAAGCGGTCGCACTACCAGATTTACGTCCTGGTGACCTGGTGTTCTTCGGTTCGCCTGCAAAAGCGACTCATGTTGGGTTGTATCTGGGGGATGGCTGCTACCTTCACAGTTCTGGCAAAGATCAGGGACGTAACGGCATTGGCATTGATTGCTTATCGGCTCACGGCGATCGTGTTAGTCAGAGCTACTACGCTCAACTATGCGGGGCAGGGCGAGTCGTTGCAAGCTACCAATCTCGCTGTGGCTCATGGCGCTAACTTTTTTGATACAGTGCTGTCAGTCTTCTCTTAACATCTAGCGGTATTGACTATGAGTACGTCATTGCATCCTGAAGGATTGGCGAGTGCGTCCCGACTTGCCATTAAACCTGAAGTTTCGGTTGTAGTGCCGATTCATAACGAATACGAGAGTTTGCCCCATCTAGTAGAGGCGATCGCCGCCAGCCTTAATGCAGCACACCTCCACTACGAAATTATTTGCGTGGATGACGGCTCGACAGATGACTCTGCTATGTTGCTGAAACAGCTTGCCCAGTCTCGTAGCGATCTACGTGCTGTAATCTTGCGCCGTAACTATGGTCAGACGGCAGCAATGGCAGCGGGGTTTAGCTGTGCTAGAGGACAGGTTATCGTCACGCTAGACGGCGATTTGCAAAATGATCCCGCTGATATTCCCGTTGTGCTTGCGAAGTTAAAGGACGGCTACGATCTTGTCAGTGGTTGGCGGAAAAACCGACAGGATGCAGCTCTCACTCGCCTATTACCCTCAAAAATTGCGAATTGGCTTATTGGATTGGTAACAGGTGTCAAGCTGAATGATTATGGTTGTTCGCTCAAGGCATATCGGGCGGAATTGGTAGCTGACATGAATCTTTATGGGGAATTACATCGGTTTCTACCAGCGCTAGCCTTTATTGAAGGAGCCAGAATTACTGAGCTACCTGTGCGTCATCATGCTCGTCGTTTTGGCAAAAGCAAATATGG
>DATNQS010000695.1:0-1717 GCA_036703925.1 Candidatus Sericytochromatia bacterium | reverse complement strand
GGGGATACGATCGCTCGATGGCAAGCGATCGCGCGAAAGACGGGGCACTGGAGACATTGCGCTTATTCCAGCGGGGATGACCCATTCCTGGAGTTGGGATGCTCCGGCTCAATTTATGGTGCTGGCAATCGAACCAACCCTTCTAAAGCAAGTTAGGCAAGATTGGGTAAACCCTGACCAGATAGAATTACAACCCTGTCTAAAAAACAACTAGCCAACGAGCAATGGCAAGCCGCACACAATAAATGTAAGATTTGGTTTAGGCAATAGTTTGAGAGCGATGCTAGTTATGCGAGTACCCATCGGCAAACTAATCGTCAGTCTTGGCGCTATGCTGGCAGTGGGAACGCTACCAGCTCAGGCACAAGTTTCAGAACGTCAAGTGGCAGCATTGGTCGAAGCACTTCGTCAGGCAGCCCCTCCAACGGAGCGTGCCGATGACGGTCTTTATAGTGACTGGCAGATTATGCCCGGCAACATCCCCCGGTGGTCAAAGTCATGCATCGGTCGAGAATCTTCACCGACTGAGTTTGAGACTAGCCCAGCAGTGGCGCGTTCGGTTGTGACGTGCGTGGTACGGGATGTACTGAAAGAGGCGTACAGCGCTAGCGGTAACAATGAAAGGCTAGCGGTGCGGCGAACCGCTGCCTGGTGGATGCGGGGTGACCCGTCTCAGTACAACAATGCTGCCATTGCAGAGTACATTCAGAAGGTCGTGACTGTCTATGAGGGGCAGCGAGGGACAGCGGCGGCGGCATCTCAAGCCTCCCCACCTTCGGTACAACGATCGTCCCAGTCATCCGAGTTTGATCGCTATATGACGGCAGGGTATGCAGCCACCCAGAAACGCGATTATGAAACCGCACTGCTCTATTTCCAGCGGGCCTTAGACGAACGCCCCACTAGTTCCTATGCTCAGCAAGCCATCAAAAATGTTGAGCAGTACCGCACGGGCACTTCTAAAGATGCCGCTGGTAGTCCATCTCAGCCTAAACCCCAGTAGCTCATGAAAACTTTGCTTGTTGGTTTGGTCGCGCTCCTTCCTGTTGTCAGCGCTTCTGGTGCGTTGGCTCAAGCGAGCCAAGCAGACTGGGTCGAGGTGACGCGCAATGCTGTAGGCGATCGCTTCCTGGTAGAGCGAAACTCGATTAAATTTAGGGATGGCGCTGTTTGGTATTGGGAACATCGCGATTTTCCGCAACCGAACAATGCCTTGATCGAGGTTGAGCTGAAGCAACCAGTTTATAGTGCCATGTTGTATCGCTCTGTGGATTGTGCTGGCGGTGTTTCTCGGCTGCGGCAAATTATTGTTCGCGACAAGAAGCAGCAGGTGATTCAGCGCCTTAACTATGGTGCTACTGGTCAGTTGACACAACCGCAGCCAGGCAGTAGCGCGGCAGCCGTCTTGCGCTTTGTCTGTAAGCAACCCCAGGCAGCACCAACGGCATCCTAACTATGACCCTACACTACTGTCCAAATCGATCACTGTTTTCCTTAATCGGTATGGGCATGTGACGACCTGTGGAATCTGATGCCCGCTGACCGAAAGGTGAATCAATCGAGTTGATGAGATTAATGGCGTTGCTGAAAGAGTAATGTTCTTCTCTAAAATGGAGAAGCAGCCGTAGCCTATTTTAGCTGAAATGAACTGTCCTAACTGTAACGCTACAGCCGCTACTAAGAACGGTTATCGCAAAGGGCGGCAATGCTACAAATG
>DATNQS010000694.1:0-8115 GCA_036703925.1 Candidatus Sericytochromatia bacterium | reverse complement strand
TCACATTGTTTTACTAGACAGCGATTTAAATCGGGCGCTTAGCTCTGATTTTGTGCAAGCCAAATTAGGTGGTTTGAAAATGACGGTTGAGGGGCAGCCAGTAACAATTGATGTCAAGAAAGCAGAAGTATCACTACCTGGCGACAAACAACTGGTTGTTAACGCTGACTTTTTGCTTGTAGAGTCAGGTGAAAGCAAACAGCTTACAGCCACGGCTGTTCCAAAGGTGCAGCAAAATGGACAGTGCATTGCTTTAGACGTTCTGTCTGCTGAAGGGCAGGGTCTAACAGACGAATTGACCACTGCTATTTTTGACCAGATTGCCAACCTCCTGGATCTGCGTAACTTTAAGCTTCCAGTTGCCTCCTTCCAAGTTCACACCTTAGAGGCTCAGCAAGGCAAACTAGTGATTCATGCCACGACGGAAATTGACAAAATACCATCGGCATAACGTTCAGTGCCTTTAGGAGAAAGCACTGGTATAGCAAAAGGTTGAACGATGAGGGATAAACAGAAACCCTTGTTCAAAGGAAGGTGCAAGGTGTAGGTCTGTCCTAATGTTCTCTTCGACTGCTATACCAGGCAGACAGTAGCTTGGCAGATAGGGATGTTTCATGTAATGTCCCTTCTACTCTAAATCGGATGAACAAGCTTGATTCGGGCTGCGATGCCTCTAAAGGTTCATACTTTCTAACAGCAGCACCAGAGTTTATAGGAGTTGGTTTGACTGTTTATAAGGGTTTAACTGTTTATCAGTAGGAGGGCTAAATTAAGCACTACTTGGAGACTGGTTTCGACTGCGCTCAACTCGCCAGCACACAGTACTGAGAGCATTGAGCGAAGTCGAAATGCGTCTTGTAAATAATTACGCCCAGCTACT
This sequence comes from Candidatus Sericytochromatia bacterium, assembly GCA_036703925.1. Taxonomy (GTDB): domain Bacteria; phylum Cyanobacteriota; class Cyanobacteriia; order Leptolyngbyales; family Leptolyngbyaceae; genus Stenomitos. The sequence goes on along the minus strand of DATNQS010000694.1, from coordinate 7,235 downwards.
TAGTTGATAGCAGTGCCGTTCACATTTGAGGCACACGTTGTACCAATGATGCTGACTAAGGCATTTGGCTCGACTGGTTTCGAGATGTGTTTTTGAAAGCCAACCGCGATCGCTCGGCGTTGGTCATACTCTCCGGCATAAGCAGTGAGCGCGATCGCCAACGTGTTTCCCCCTTGCTCTGGCGGCATGGCACGGATCTGCTGCATGAGCGTATAGCCATCCATTTCTGGCATCCCAATATCACTGATCAACAGATCAAAGCGCGTTTGCCTCAAGACATTTAGTGCTTCAGCAGCAGAGGCCACTGGGGTGACGATCGCGCCGCTCTGCTTCAGCGTAAAAGCAATTAAATTGCGTGAGTCATCATCATCATCAACCAGCAAAACCCTTACCGCTTGTAACGGCTGGGTACTGGCAGCAAACGGCGACACAGCATTTTCTTGCGCCTGTTGCCTTACGCCATTCTCCTTGAGAAGCGGCAGTTTCACTGTAAAGGTAGCTCCCTGACCTTCCCCCAGGCTATCAGCTTGAACGGTGCCGCCATGCAGTTCTACCAGATGACGGACAATCGCCAATCCTAAGCCCAGTCCACCAAATTTACGGGTTGTCCTACCATCCTCCTGGCGGAAGTATTCAAACACATACGGCAGAAAATCAGGGTCAATGCCTTTGCCAGTATCAGCCACTTGAATTTGGGCATAAGCCGTCTTGCGTCCAGAATTATTTGGTTGAGGCACCGTCACTGAGGACAGCCGCACCTCGATCTGCCCCTCTTCAGGCGTAAATTTAACGGCATTGGAAAGCAGATTCCAGATGACTTGCTGCAAACGAGCGGCATCGCCTAAAACGTGCCCCACTAACGGATCGAGCGTAGTTTGAATTTGAATCAACTTGGCTTCTGCTGCTAAGCGCACCGTTTCTAGCGCCGCTTCAATCGAAGATACCAGATCGACAGGAACCATATTCAGATTCAATTTGCCCTGGAGAATACGAGAGACATCTAATAAATCTTCAATCAGTTGGGTTTGTAATTTAGCATTGCGCTCGATCGTCTCTAACGCACGAGCCGTCTGGCTTGCATCCAAATTGCCAGCGCGAAGCAGTTTAGACCAACCCAGGATAGGGTTAAGGGGCGATCGTAGCTCATGCGATAGCACTGCCAAAAACTCATCTTTGATCCGGTTGGCGGCTTCTGCTTCTTCCCGTGCGAGGCGTTCTCGGTGGAGCAAGTGTTCGCGTTCTTGTTCAGCCTGCTTACGGCTAGTGATGTCAGTTGTAGAGCCAACGATACGCTTTACGTGCCCCTGCTGATTACGGATGAGGTAGCCTCGATCCCAAACATTGAGCCAGTGCCCCTCACGATGACGCAACCGATACTCAAACTCGTAGCGATCGCTGTTACTTTCAAAAATAGGAGTGATCACAGCACGAATGTGAGCCAGATCCTCAGGATGCATACGTTCAGCCCACCACTCTCTTGCAGCAGGTACATCTTCGGGGTGGATACCAATCAGTCGGTACAAGCCTTCTGAACGATAGACCAGATGCGTTTCTAAATCCCAGTCATAGACAACGCCATCCACTGCATAGGTCGAGAGGCGAAAGCGCTCTTCGCTTTGATAAAGGGCGGTTTCGACTTGTTTACGATCTTCAATATCAATACAGGAACCGATATAGCCCAGGAAGTCGCCTTCGGCTGTAAACCGAGGTGCGGCTGAATTGACAATGCAGCGATACGTTCCATCAAAGCGCCTCAGACGATATTCCATCTGGAACGGTTGACGAGCCTCAAACGAAGTGACGTAGACATCCAAACAATGCTGGAAATCTTCGGGGTGAACGCCGTCTGCCCAGCCCTTACCTCTTTCTTGTTCGATCGTCCGTCCTGTAAAGTTGAGCCACGGCTGGTTGAAGTAATAACAAAGTGTGTCAGTGCCAGACATCCAGATAAGCACAGGCGCACTGTCTGCCATCTGCCGGAAACGCGCTTCACTTTCGCGCAGTTCCGCTTCTGCCTGTTTGCGATCGGTGATATTGCGCCCCTCTGTCAGGATAAGGATGACTTCACCCTCGTCGTTAGCGATCGGGTAAAACGAAAGGTCAAACGTACTCATCTCACCCAACTGATTAATAATGGGTGCTTCGTAACGGATAAACTCACCGGCTGCTACCTGTATAACGGCTTGTCGCACTCTTTCCGGTGCCTTTGGCGTGTACCGAAACCACTCTGTTTGCCAAAAGGGTAGTCCAATCACATCATCGTGCTGGCTAATACCAAACTCAAGTGATGCACGATTGGCTTCGAGTAACGTGCCGTCCGGTGAAAGCAGTCCAACGTATGCATCTGTGCCGTCATAAATGGCACGAAGTTGCTGTGCCGATTTACGCAAATCTGCTTCAGCCTGCTTGCGATCGGTGATCTCAGTGCCAAGAACGGTCAGCCCATCGGATGACGGATAAACTCGGTGGTCATACCAACGATTCCACGTCGCATAAAAATACTCAGCGTGGCTCGGCGTTTGCTCATGGAACGCCTGCTGAAATTGCACATAAATTTCGGTATTCACAGTATCCGGAAAGATGTCCCAAAAGCAGTAACCAAGAAGCTGGTCGCGCTCCATTGAAACCATCTCGCACAAGCGATTGTTCACGTAGGTAAAACGCCAATCGCGATCGAGGACATAAAAGGCATCATTAATGCTAGAGAGAATCGTTTCGGCGTGCTGCTTTGCCTGTTCTGCTTCCAACCGGAGTACCTGCTCCTGCTGGGTTGCGGCTCGTCGCAATTGTGCCAGTTTCAAACATGACTCCACTTTTGCTAGCAGTTCACGAGCAGAAAACGGCTTTGTCAAATAGCCATCAGCACCCGCTGCGAGTCCTTCAAAGCGTGACTCTTCTCCAGCACGAGCCGACAGCAGAATGAAGGGAATCTCTTTAGTGCGTTCATCCGCACGGAGCGCACGGAGCAGCCCAAACCCATCCAACCTGGGCATCATCACATCGCTTAAGACTAAAGCGGGAGGACGTTGGGCAATGGCTTCCAGAGCCTCTAAACCATCATTAGCGGTTTCAACTTCCCAGTACGCACTCAGTAAGCGTTGCACATAACTCCGCATATCGGCGTTGTCGTCAACCAGAAGGATATGGGCAGGCGCAGATGGAGTAGAAGAGGGCAGGGAACGAGGAGTAGAAAGAGCGGCTTTTTCCTTTCCCCTCTCTTCGTCCCTCGGCTCCCAGTTGGATAGCCAGCGCGAGGCTTCTTCAATGTAGGAATCGGCTCTTAAGGCAGTGGGTGTATAGGTGCGTGCCCCAAGACGATCGTGCGGAAGATGCGCTGAGCCAAGTGGAAGGGCGATCGTAAACGTTGTGCCACGATCGACCTGGCTGGTAACGCGAATCGTGCCACCATGCAGCTTGACAAGGTCTTGCACCAGAGCCAGCCCGATGCCAGTTCCTTCATAGGTGCGCGATCGGGTGTCACTTACCCGATGAAACCGTTTAAACAATTGTGGCAATTCAGCTTCAGGGATACCGACCCCTGTATCTTCGATACTCAGTTCAATGGCATCCCTAACCTGCTGTAAGCGAACGGTGATACTGCCTGTAAAGGTAAACTTAAACGCATTAGAAAGCAGATTGAAGACGATCTTTTCCCACATTTCGCGATCGACATACACAGGTTCCGACAAGGTTGCACAATCAACCTGTAAGGTCATGCCTGCGCGTTCAATCAACGAACGAAAAAGGCTAGCAAGTTCAACCGTAAAACTGGCTAAATCGATTGGCTCATAGATAGCTTGCACTCGATCGGCTTCAGTTCGAGAGAAATCTAGCAGCGTATTGACCAGCTTTTGCAACCGTAACCCATTACGCTGCATCAACTGTAGCTGTTCTCGCTCGTCTGGTTGCAACCGTTCGTCGAGTGCCTGCGACAGTTCCTCTAACGGACTTAACATCAACGTTAGCGGTGTGCGAAATTCGTGGCTAACGTTGTTAAAGAAGGTCGTTTTAGCGCGATCAAGTTCTGCCAGTGCTTCGGCTCGTTTCCGTTCTTCCTCGTATGCTTGAGCATTGGCAAGACTAGCTGCAATCTGAGCGACCACCAGATCAAGGAAGCCGCGATAGCCACTGTCAAAAAGTCTAAATGGATTCAAGCCAGCAACCAAAATACCTGCTTGCCCTGTTTGACCAGACGAGGCGATCGGTACAACAACTGCCTGATGCGGTGGCTGCTCCCAGGCACCCATAGGCAAACTGCCAAACGTTGCCGCTAAATCAGAGAGCAGACAGGGCTGATGCGTCTTGACCACTTCCGCACATGACCAAACTGCATTGGCAGTCAGATCAACCACTTCAGGAACGGCGGGATGGGTGCGATCGATGCCAGAAGTGCCGGCTAAGACAAGCTGCTGCTGGTCTGGCTCAAGCAGATACAGCATGGCAAAGGGAAGGTCGTAAGGGTTAGTTCCCAAACAACTGGCACTGAGGGTACAGGCTTGATGAAAGGTACGAGCATCGGCTGTTTTGGCTGCCAGTGCTTGCAGTAGCGCTAACTGACGCTCACCAATAATGCGCTGTGTGTCGTCCGTGTTGGCGCAGAGAATGCCGCCTGTACCGCCGCGATCGTCTGGAACAGGGCTATAGGAAAACGTGTAGTAGGTTTCTTCTGGGTAGCTGTTGCGCTCCATAATCAACAGCAGGGCTTCATCATACGTGCCCTCATTTTTGAGCATGGCTGATGCTGCCCGTGGACCCACCTGATCCCAAATTTCTTGCCACACAACAGAGGCAGGTTGCCCAAGTGCCTGAGGGTGTTTACCACCGACGATCGCTTTATACGCATCGTTGTAAAGGTTAATCAGCTCATCGCCCCACCAAACAAACATGGGTTGGCGTGAGGTCAGCATAATACGCACAGAGGTTTTTAAGCTCTGCGACCACTGCTCTACTGCACCAAGCGGGGTTTGCGACCAGTCGTGCGATCGCATCAGCATTGCCATTTCACTACTGCCTGCAAAAAGCTGTTCAGCCGCTTGCTGCTGGGTCATGTACTCACACCTCCATTCAGCCCAAACCAATAAACCACGATCGCAGCCAGGACTCTCAACTGAGCAGGTTCAAACACATGACTACAGAAATCGGCAATGAGTGCCTGCTGCGCTTCTACCTGATATTTTCGCAGAAAGCCCCTACTTGGGTCTTGTAGTACATTAGCGAAGGCTAAAACCGCCTCTACAAAGGCACCAACGTAGTATACTTTAAACTCTTTAACCCTCCCTCCACCTCTTTGAAAAAGGAGGAATCGAACTGCTCAGAGTTCCCCCTTTAGAAAGGATCGTAGAGACTTTAAGACATAAGATTAAAGCCCTTCTCTGTTAAGGAAAAGGGCTTAAGTAAGGATTATCTGCCTCTAGAGTTAGCTATACCAGGCGATGGTTTAACCGATCTTTAAGTACAGCAACATCAAAAATATTTGGCTTCAATAGCGTTCTACATCATCAACGTTGCAGAACGCTATTTTGACATTACGGCTTAAGCACAACTTTGATGCAGTTATCTTTCTTGTGCTTAAAGATCTCATAACCTCTTGGGGCATCATCCAAAGACATAGGATGGGTGATCACAAACGAGGGATCAATGTCACCGTTTTGAATATGCTCCAATAATGGTTGTAGATAACGATGAACATGAGTTTGCCCCATCTTAAAGGTCAACCCTTTGTTAAACGCAGCACCCATTGGCACTTTATCTAGCAAGCCACCATAGACACCTGGCATCGAAACATAGCCACCTTTGCGGCAGGCAACAATCAGTTGACGAAGCGCTGTTGGTCGATCGGTTTCCATACGAACGGCTTGCATTGCCTTGTCGTATATTGCATCAATACCAGTGCCATGCGCTTCCATCCCAACTGCATCAATGACAGAATCAGGACCACGCCCACCTGTCATTTCCTTGACCGCTTCGCCAGCATCCACTTCTTCGTAGTTGATGACTTCTGCTTTACCCTGTTCTTTTGCCATTTGCAGACGTTCGGGAACGCGATCGATCGCGATAACTCGTTCGGCACCTAGCAAGTAGGCACTGCGGATAGCGAATTGCCCAACTGGACCACAGCCCCAAACAGCAACCGTATCCCCGGGTTGAATATTGCAGTTTTCGGCCGCCATGTATCCAGTGGGGAAAATATCGGTGAGAAACAAAACTTGCTCGTCGGTTAAACCGTCAGGAATCTTAAACAGACCGACATCTGCAAAGGGTACACGCGCGTATTCTGCCTGCCCACCGGCGTAACCGCCAAACAAATGGGAATACCCAAACAGGCCAGCGGCAGAATAACCGTAGAGTTTTTCAGCCATCCAAGCATTAGGGTTGCTGTTGTCACAAAGGGACGACAAATCGCGGCTGCAAAAATAGCAACTGCCACAAGAAATAGTGAAGGGAACAACGACGCGATCGCCAATTTGCAGGTTCTTCACTGAAGCGCCTAATTCAACCACTTCTCCCATAAATTCATGACCCAAAATATCCCCCGACTTCATTGAGGGAATAAAACCATCATAAAGATGTAAGTCAGAGCCACAAATTGCGGTAGAGGTGATTTTGACGATCGCATCACGGGGATTGAGAATTTTGGGATCGGGCACATTATCCACCCGCACATCATTGGCACCATGCCAGCAAACTGCTTTCATTAAATACAAACTCCCAGCGATAGTAAATTAATTGAGGCGAAATAATGCACTCGTAGCCAGGAGCTAATCGAAAGTATCTTTTACAGCATCAGCCGCACGTTCAAAGGCACCACGAGTATTCTTGCCCACATTCTTAGCGGCTTGTTTGGTGCGGGTATTGCGCTCACCTTGAGGCGATTTTTTACCCGGAGGCGTACCACCCTCTTCACCCGTGCGGAAAGTGCGCCGATAATCCTGAGTTGCCGCCTGAAGATTGTGGTAAGACCGATTGACGGCGCTACTATCACCCTTAATGTTAGACACGTCGTTAGTAGCGCGAGAGTCAGCCGCAAAAGCGCTTTGAGTCACATGACTGAAGGCTGTGCCTAGAAACAAGGCAACAGTGAGCAGTGAAATAGTGAAGAACTTACGTAGTTGAGCAACACGATTCATGAGTCTATCCTCTGTAAAAAAATAGGTGTACGTTAAAGTTTGCGATGGCTAAACAATACTGTGTTTATGGCTTGATGTCGTTCAAGAAATCTTTGGTGCTTTGTGGTA
>DATNQS010000693.1:0-4519 GCA_036703925.1 Candidatus Sericytochromatia bacterium | reverse complement strand
TAATTGAGCACAACTCAAAATCGATGTCATTGGGCTTCTAAGCTCATGCGCTGCCATCGACCAGAACCGAGACCTCAGCTCACTCAACTCTTTTTCTTTTTCTAAAGCGACCCGAATCGCCATTTCTGACAAGCGGCGGCGAAGTGCAATTTCGATCGCCACCTGTAAGTCCCGCTCATCAAACGGCTTCACAATATACCCAAAGGGTTCTGTTACTTTTGCCCGCTGTAGGGTGGCTTCATCAGCATAAGCTGTTAGATAAATGACCGGCGTACCAAAAACGACTCGAATTTGTTCTGCCGCTTCGATACCGTCCAACGGACCTTTGAGCCGGATGTCCATTAAAACTAGATCGGGTCGGAATTCCGCCACCTTTGCAAGCGCTGCTTCTCCAGCGGCAACCGATGCGGCTACGACATACCCCAACTTTTTTAATCGCTTCTCGATGTCTCGAGCAACGACTCTTTCATCCTCAACAACTAAAATCTTTTCAGCAGCCACTTATTATCCCTTCCCAGTAGTTTCTAGTTCTGAAAATTTAATTGTAAAGGTTGTTCCTGCTCCGTTAGTCTGACAGCATTCGATCTCCCCCTCTAGTTGCTCGGTGAAAATGCAGACTAATTCTAAGCCGAGTGATTCTGTGTTGCGGAAGTCTACGTCTGATGGAAAGCCAATCCCATTATCTTGAACGGTTAATGTATAGCGATTATCAGCTAGGGGAGAAAGCTTAATAAAAATTTGGTTTTCTAACTTTGGGGTGGGAAAGGCGTGTTTTAAGGCATTAGAAACTAATTCATTGATAATTAATCCACAGGGGATAGCTGTATCAATATTGAGCCAAACGTCGATCGCCTCAGTAGTCAGTGTTGCAGCCTGTGAATTCGCTGTATAAGACCGCAGCAGAGTGTCTGCTAAGTCACGGATATATGCATCAAAGTTGATCTTGAGCAGATTATTTGATTGATGCAGCTTTTCATGAATCAGCGCCATCGAACGAATCCGATTTTGGCTATCCTTAAACAGTGCGAGCACCCGATCATCCTTGATATAGTCCGATTGCAGTCTTAAGACACTTGAGATCACCTGGAGATTATTCTTGACCCGATGGTGAATTTCTTTCAGTAAGACTTCTTTTTCTTTCAAGGATTGCTTTAGTTGCTCCTCCGTTCGCCTGCGTTCCTTTAGTTCGTTCTGAACCTGCTGATACAGCTCCGATTGTTGAATCGCGATCGCCATATGCGTTGCAAGTTGCTTCAGCAGGTCAACTTCAAACTGCCGCCATCGTCTTGGTCCAGAACATTGATAGGCGCACAGTAAACCCCACAGGTGGTCTCCTTGCAGAATTGGTACAACCAAGCTTGCCCGTATATCGTATATCACCAGAATGTCGATATGACACTGCGTTAAACCAGCAGTGTAAATATCCTCGCAAACTTGAGTCCGTCCTTCTTTATAAGCCTGGGCATAGTTTTGTCCAAAGCACGTATCCCGAACGCTGCTGTTGAGTGCGGGTCTCCAGCCCTCCTCGACGGACTCGACTACGGTTATACCACTCCAGTCAGGGTGAAACTGGTAGATAATCACTCGATCAGCTTTAAGGAACTGTCGGACTTCCTCTACACTCCTTTGAAGGATCTCATTCAGGTTAAGGGACTCCCGAATGTGTAGTGCCATCGCCGCTAGAATGCGGCTGCACTGCAATTGTTCCAGCAAACTTACCGGATCCTCTAGCAACTGAAGGTCTAACGCTGGTAGCGGGTTTTGGTCAGGTTCGGAGCTTGAGACCTCAAACTGCTTGATCGATCGATGCAGTTGCGCTACGGCACTGTGCATCTCATCTAAGTCTAGCGTCTCCAGGAAACTCGTTGGTGAGACGGCTCCTAAAAGCTCACCCTGGTTACCGTACACCCCGAACCGCTGTACTTTTGTTTGCTGCATTTTCCAGTAAGCGACTAAGACCGACTCAGAGGACGCAAAGTGCAGGAAGGGAGCGCTCATCACTGCTTGAGCTTGTAACTGCGATAAGTTTAGCCCTAACGCCCAAAGCTGAAGCATATGCCGCTCTAAAATTAATCCTACGGGGTGAGCATCATTCTGCATATCGTCCGTTAGCACAATGTAATCAACTTGATGGTTCGTCATCAGTTGGGCTAACTCGAGAATGGACGTTTTTGCCGGTGCTTGAACGACTGGCGGCGAAACAAGGTCTGCTAAGGACTTTGATTTTAGTAATTCGTCTAGCTGTAAGACATTACGTACACTCGCTGGGGTTATGATGCCGAGCCATTGCCCCTGCTCATTCACCACAGGCAGATGATGGATCTGATGTTGACGCAACTGCGATAGGGCAGTAAAAACAGTTTGATCAGCTGCTTGGGTCAAGACGATGGCAGGTTGCCGCACCACGTCAGCGATTTTTAGCGCGGTTAAATCTCGTCCTGAGACGATCGCCTGGAGTGCGTCTTGCTCGGCAAACACCCCCAAAACCTGCGTCCCTTCCACAATCAGAAGACCACTTGCTCGTGCTTCGCTCATCAGTATGGTACTGAGCGAGAGTTCCAAACCTGGAAGCACGCAACTGCTCTGCGCTTTGCTCATCATCATGATCGCGTCACTAAGGGAGGTCTCAGGAGAGACAGTTAGGGGACGTCGATCGATAGCAGGGTCTAAAGACAGAAAAGAGTTTGATACGTTTTGCGAATTCATACAAACGGTCAATTTTTAGTGACAGGTGCTGTATTGGCGCAGGACTCGAAGGGTGATCAACAGAAAAAACGGGTGAAAGGGAATAAAGCCTAGCTGACCCTATTCTATTTAAAGATGAAGAAAATTCTATGGTTGTTTTTCTAGCGCATACGCATAACATTCCCCCTACAGACACTACAAATACCATTGCTTGTAAATCTCCAGGATTTACAGCTCTGCTCAAATTCCTTCAATGGGAAGCGGGGGTATGGAAGCGAAACTGTTATGAAGTATGAAGGATCATGAGCTGGAGGGAGATGTTTCCCAGCCTCAATCTTTCTTCGTAAAACTTAGTCGTTTTTGCAAAGACATCGTCAGCGCGATCGGCAAAAGTCAGAGTCATACTTTCTTGTGAGGTGGTGAAATGATATTCCACTATTCACCAACGCCAACAAAAAAGATGCTTTTAGCCCGTTAGTTTGCTCTCGCACCTTTGAGCGCTGGATAATGCCTTGTAATGATGCATCAAAATATTGAGGAGTGCTGTCGGCTAAAGCAATTCAGGTACGATCGTACTCACGCTTTCAAGCATAGAGGCATTGACTAAACGCCAGAGGTAAACGAGATGAACCAAGCAGAGAAAGTCGTGTGGTTGCGTAAGCAGACAAGCTTGAGTGCGCTTTCGGATGGCGTTTTGAACGCAATGGCAGCCGTTATGCAGGAAGAATCGGTGCAGGAAAACCGACGACTGGTGCTGGAAGACACGTTTCCAGACGCACTGTATCTGCTCAAGGCGGGACGGATGGAGAGCTATCGCACCAGCAAAACGGGGCTTGCGAATGCGGTGAGCCTGCTGCCAGGAAGCATTCTGCACTTAAAAGAACTGACCCTGGAGCAGCCTGCTGAACAAACTGTCATTACCCTCACTGATTGCGTAGTATGGACGATTTGCAAAGCCGACTTTTTGGCGATCGTCCAGCAATATCCTGAACTCACCCAGACTCTCTCGCGTCAGCTAGCAACCGCACTCGATGAGGTTTCGGCACAACTGACCTATGAGCGAGAGCGGCAAACGGCGCTGCGTCCTTATTTAGTACCCAAAGTGCGACGGGGGATTGTTGGTTCTAGCCGTTATGCTACACGCTTGCGCCAGGAGATTAAGAAAGCCGCAAACGATCGGCGATCGGTGCTGGTCTTTGGTGAACCAGGCTTAGGCAAAGACAACGCCACAGCGCTGATTCACTTTGGCTCCCGTTACCGTCAGGAACCAATGATCAAAATTGACTGTGACACTTTGCAAACCAGCGGTTCAGAGCTTTTTGGACGTGTCGGTGGCAAGGCAGGACTGCTGGAATGGCTAGGGGAAGGCACGCTGTTGCTCAACAATGTGCAGGAGTTGGCACCAGACTTGCAGACTAAGCTCGTGCGGCTGCTGGAAACCGGAGAGTATGAACCCATAGGACGCGAGGGCGACCCCCCTCCAGCGCCGCGTGAAAGTCAGGCTCGTCTTGTCATGACCTCAGAGAAAGTGTTGCCAGCCTTGGAGCGCAAAAAACTGGTTGGGCATATCATTCGAGTGCCGCCGTTGCGTGTGCGAAAAGCCGATATCCTGTCGCAGGTTGAGTATTATTTGAGCCTGTATTGTCGGGCTAGAGGCATAGCGAAACCAACGGTAACACCAGAGGCACTGCGACGGCTGCAAGGTTATGATTTTCCTGGCAACCTGACCGAGTTGGAGAATCTGGTTAAGCGGGCATTGCTGCAATCAAATGGTGCTGCGGCTCTCACAGAAGAAGTTTTCTGGGCAGTCAGCGTTAAAACCAGACGGTTTCGC
>DATNQS010000692.1:0-5943 GCA_036703925.1 Candidatus Sericytochromatia bacterium | reverse complement strand
GTTGCTCAAGCCAAAGCAACGCTAAAAGATTTACAGCAAACCGTGCCACTTTGGAGCGAACCGCTAGAACTCGCGCTCACAACGCTTCAAAGTAGCGTGCATTGGCAAGAGCACCTAATGATAGCGCTGCAAGATATCCTCAAAGATTTAGCAGAGCAAACCTCAGAAACCCACTTAGAGCAGCAATTACAGAAATTACAAGCAGATCTAAAAATCGCTCGTCAGCAGCAGGTTGAATTTTCTAGCCTGGATCGTTTACTGAGCGATCGAGGGCATTTAGCCGAAGAGTCGATCGCGCTCCAAGCGAGCTTGACCGAACTGCATACTCACCTGGCAGGCGAACCGTTTTTGAAGAAGCAACACATACGCCTGGCTCAAGAGCTTGACGCTCTAGGCGATCCTCGTGGTCGCTGTCGTCTTCAGCAAAAGGAACTTCAGCAAGAGCCTAGCTTGCAAGTAAAAATTCAGGCATTGCAGAACTCTTTGGCGATCGATCAACAGGCGATCGCCACACTTGATCAACAGCTTGCTACCTTTGCTGACCTGGCAGAAACACTACAAAAGCAGCAAGCCTTACGAGAGCAACACCGCGCTGCACACCAGGAGTATTTAGAGCATCAAAAACTGGCAAACAGCCGACGTGAGCGCGATCAGCTCTTACAGACTGCGATCGCCCAACTGCAAACCCTGGAGCAAGACGCAAAAACTGTGAGTGCTGAGCGCGATCGCTTGAATGAAACCTTTGATGCGGCACATTTTCAAACTGTACAAACTGTTTACCAGCAGACGAAAGACCAAAGTATCGCGCTGAATGCCAGTCTGCCAGACAAACTCAAATATCTCACCGATCTAAACCAACAGCTAATGCGCCTGGAAACGATTCAGGCTAAGCGATCGCAGGCTCAAGGGTTAGTAGAACAAAAGCGAAAAACCCAGCGTTTCGTTAAGTTTGCCCGCGATGCCTATAAAAAAGCGGGACCTCGTATCACAGAACGCTATGTGCAAAACATTTCCCGCGAAGCCGATCGCCTGTTTCGTGAATTGCTCAATCGTCCTAATGTCGGGCTGGAATGGACGCGGGAATACGAGATCCTGGTACAAGAAGGTGCACACACTCGCCGCTTTATCAACCTTTCTGGCGGTGAACAGATGTGTGCAGCGTTAGCGGTGCGGTTAGCCTTACTCAAGGTGCTGGCGGATATTGATATCGCCTTCTTTGATGAACCAACAACGAATATGGACAAGCCCCGACGGGATCATCTAGCAGAGGCGATCGCTAACATCAAAACCTTCCGGCAACTCTTTGTAATCAGCCACGATGACACCTTCGAGAAGGTGACTGAAAACATCATTTTAGTGGAGCGAGAAGCTTAGGAGCTTTCTAAGCAAAAATATACCGTTAGGTAGAAGCAGCTTCATCAAAGAGCTAATCCTTAACTACTAATCTGGTTATTAAAGCTACCTTTGCGCTAGCTAGTTTAATAGGTCTCTCCTTGGCAGAGCGTTCTTACAGAAACCATTCACTATTCAGAAGCCAGCTACTTACCGCTTGAGCGTTGACCCGCAATCTCGACACCAAAGGCTATGAGCAAGATTCATGTCAACTAGAACCATGCTCACCGCTTAGCTGCCTTTTTACTTGGCTTTCGTCTGCTTTTGGAAATCGGCTTTGCAAACGTCTAAAATGCGTTGGTCATTCTCACTAAGATTGCTAATACGCTCAAATCCTTGTAAGCCAAGATTAGAAAAGGCTGGGTTGCCTTGTGAAGCCACGTTTGAGTTGCGCTCTAAAGCGATTTCAAAAGGATTCGTAGTGCGGTCGTAACTATTAACCACAGTCAATGCTAGTTGGTCGTTCTGAAACTTGCCAGACGCACAATCAAACGACGAACGCGGCATATATAGCGCCCCAACCACATTTCCTTGCTTCGACTCGAATACAAAGTATCCTTGACCAACCTGGTCGGGCTGCGTCGATTGCCCGTACAGGTAAACGCCATCGGGTAAGGCTTGCTTGGCAGCAGCTTGGGGCTTAGATGGTTCAGTATTCGCAATTGCAGGGAGCAATCCAGCACCAAGAAGACCAACAGTTAACGATAAACCTGCTAGAATACGACGGGCGCGACAAGCTTGAGAGAACCACGGCGAGATAACGGTAGTAATTGGGTTTCGCATCGTATTTCTCCTCTGGAACTAAACGAAAAGCTGCCTTGTAAAGTGCCGTCCCGGCACCAGGGATGTTTCACTGGGGTGATGAAGATGGATACAAACCCGCTAGCGCTGATTCCGAAACATATGAACAGGTTATAGGGAATTCATCTTTTTAACCTCATCCCTCTGACTCACCTAAGTGGATGAATTTGCGCCACTTTTGGCAGAGATGTAAGACAGTTGTCGATTGTCTCAGATCATGTGTTTTTGGTAGCTGTCTTTGCGTCTTAGATGTTGCTCAAACTGCCAGCATCGAAAACAAGCAGTAGATAAGCACAAAGACCCATGAACAAGCAGAATACTCTTGCTCAGGGTTAATGGCTCAAAAACCGCGTAGCGCGGACAACAGCTTTGAAGCTACTGTCTTCTCTCCAATCCCGATATAACCATCAAATCATTATTTGCAGGCTGAAACAATTACGTTAAGTGACAGTTCTGCAACTGTTTAGTCTTGGGCTGGGTTGGGTACTATGCAGATTGTTGGTCGTGATCATCTACTCATACAAAGCGACCTATCTGAGCGATCGTAGCCGCTACGATCATCAGTACCATTTTTGTAAGTCTATGCCTGCTGTAAGGGTGATTACAACGACCCCAGCTTTGTTATGCCTGCGGATAACTTGGCTTAAAGCTCTACCGTTTCTTCACTTGCCCTCCCCCAGATTTGGCAGCTCACATGACGGATTTCCCCTTTAACTTCAAAGGCATGATCAGAAACGGTCGCCGCCTGGTGACGCTGACCCTCAACCACCCTGCGCTGCTGACTGGCATTGTCGTGACAGGCTTAGTCTTTGGCGTGCGCGAGGTGGGTGGACTCCAGTCACTAGAGTTATTGGCGTTCGACCAAATGATTCGACAGCGCCCCAGCGCTAGCATTGATCCCAGATTGCTGGTGGTAAATATTACTGAAGATGACATTCGATCGCAAAACCGCTGGCCCATCTCAGATCAAGTCATCGCCCAACTGCTGGCGAAGCTGGATCAATACAAGCCTAAAGTCATTGGGTTGGATCTGTATCGTGATGTGCCTCAGCAACCAGGGCACGAAACCTTGCTGAAACAGTTGCGGTCTAGCAACGTTACAACAGTAATGCTGCTGGGCGATGAAGATACTGGCAGTGTGCCACCGCCACCTGGAGTCGCACGCGATCGCGTTGGTTTCAGTGATTTTGTCATCGACCCCGATGCAGTGGTACGGCGGAATCTACTTTTTGTCACTGCGAAAAACGAAAAATATTACTCATTTGCCCTTCGCTCAAGCCTTCAATACCTGGCAGACAAACAACTGCCGTTTCGCTCTGACGCAGAGGCAGTGCACATTGGCACGGCAGTTTTTCCAGCGCTAGACAAACGTGCTGGCAGCTATCAGGCGCTCGACGATCGTGGCTATCAGGTGTTGCTGAATTACCGTGGCAATACTGTGGCACGGCAGGTTACGTTGACGCAGGTGCTGAAGGGCGAACTACAGCCAGAGTGGGTAAAAGATAAGCTCGTACTGATTGGCACGACAGCCCCTAGCGGTAAAGATTTGTTCTTAACGCCTTACAACTTAACGGCAACGCAACAAAACCCTAAAACGCCCGGAGTTCTGATTCATGCACAAATGGTGAGTCAAATCCTGGGTCAAGTTTTAGATGGCAGAGCCTTGCTATGGTACTGGTCTGAACTAGGCGAAATTGCTTGGGTAGGGATTTGGTCAATGGTGGGCGGCATCCTGGCATGGCGGTTTCGTCATCCCGGTGCGTTGGCATTCGCCATAGCAGTAGTCGGCGGCGGTTTATACTGCCTTTGTTTTGGCATTTTGTTGCAGTCGGGTTGGGTGCCAGTGGTGCCAGCCGCGATCGCCCTTGGGCTGGCAACGCTGGGTGTTGTAGCGTACCGACTGCTGCACGATGCGTTTCACGATGCACTGACGGGCTTGCCAAATCGCACTCTGTTTATCAAACAACTTCAGTGGGTCATTCAACACCATCACCCCTCTAGCCGAAGGTTTGGGTCATCAGACGCACCCTCGATCGCCGTTTTGTTTGTGGGCTTAGACGGCTTTAAAGCCATTAACGATAGCTTTGGGCATCGCCTGGGTGATCAACTTCTAGTCACAACCACCGATCGACTCAAAGCTTGCCTGCATCATACCGATCAGTTTGCGCGGGTCGGCGGCGACGAATTCGCGATCCTACGACGCAACGTGCAAGATCCAACCGAAGTAACGCACCTGGCAGATCAACTACAACGGCAAATGGCACTACCCATCCAGCTGGATGGGCAAGACGTGTTCAGCACCGCTAGCATTGGCATTGTGCTCGGTCGCTCTAACTCAGACTATGCGCCTGAAGATATCTTGCGCGATGCCCATACTGCCATGCACCGTGCCAAAGCATCAGGCAAAGCACGCCATGAGGTTTTTGTGACCGGAATGCGCGTGCAGGTAATGACGCGCCTCCAGCTTGAAACCGATCTGCGACGTGCGATCAAGCGACAAGAATTCCGCCTGCACTACCAACCGCTGATTTCCCTGCAAACAGGCAAAATTGCTGGCTTTGAAGCCTTAGTTCGCTGGCAGCATCCCGATCGCGGGTTAGTACCGCCTAACGATTTCATCCCAGTAGCAGAAGAAACTGAGCTAATTATTCCAATGGGGAAATGGATTACTCACGAAGCGTGCCGTCAACTGAAAATTTGGCAAGAACAATTTCCGCAAGAGCAACCGTTGCTAGTCAGTGTCAATCTGTCAGGCAAACAGTTTTCCCAGCTAAATCTAGTGGAACAAATTGAACAAACGTTGCAAGAGACTGGACTGAGTGGTCATAGCCTGAAACTTGAAATTACCGAAAGCATTGCTATGACTGATGTGGAGGCTACGATCGCCCTCCTCCAACGGCTCAAAGCACTCCACCTACAACTCAGCATTGATGACTTTGGTACGGGCTATTCATCATTGAGCTATTTGCATCGCTTTCCAACCAACACCATTAAGGTCGATCGTTCCTTCGTGAGCCGCATGGGCGATGAAACTGAAGACGCTCAAATTGTCCAGACCATCATTCTTTTAGGGCACAACCTGGGTATGGATATTGTGGCAGAAGGCGTCGAAACAGCCGACCAGCTTGCCAGCTTACGCACCCTAAAATGTGAATACGGTCAGGGCTTTTTCTTCTCTAAACCGCTTGTGGCAGAAGCCGCAGCAGCTCTACTACAAAGCGATCCGCAATGGTAAGAGGTGTGCAACCTGAGAAACATTACGTTGAAACAACTGCTTGCAACTATATAGAGAATAGAGAGTAGCGATCGAGCCACACGTTCTGAGGGGTCAAGATGGTTGAACAAGCTTCTGAACGTCAACTTATTTTAGTAACGGGTCCGGCGCGATCGGGCAAGAGTGAGTGGGCAGAAACTCTAGCGGTTCGCTCTGGCAGGGCTGTACTCTATATCGCTACGTCCCAACGCAACCCAGCCGATCGCGAATGGCAAGACCGTATTGACCAGCATTGCCAGCGCCGTCCGTCCACATGGACAACAGTCGAAACACCGATCGCCTTGGCAGAAACCATTCACATAGCTCCCTCAAACAGTTGCCTGCTCGTCGATTCCTTAGGCACCTGGCTAGCAAATTTACTTGATCAAGACGACGACACCTGGAGCAAAACGTTGGCTAGCTTACTAGACAGTTTGCACCAGACAACCAGCATCATCATCTTTGTAGCCGAGGAAACTGGCTGGGGAATTGTGCCT
>DATNQS010000691.1:0-5317 GCA_036703925.1 Candidatus Sericytochromatia bacterium | reverse complement strand
GGGACTTGAGACTGCTCCATCACAAGAAGAATATTTTCCTGTACGGTCAAATAGCGAAAAATGCTGGCTTCTTGCGCTAGATAGCCAATGCCCAGCCGTGCACGTCGATGCAGCGGCAGTGCAGTAATTTCCGTATCGTTTAGCCACACTCGCCCCTGGTTTGGCTTCTCTAGCCCTGTAGCCATGTAAAATGTCGTCGTTTTGCCTGCACCGTTAGGACCCAGTAAGCCCACAATCTCTCCTTGAGAAACAGAAAGGCTGACACGGCTAACTACAATCCGCGCACCGTAGGATTTATGAACATTCTCAAGCGCAATCTTCAACCGTCCACTCCTGGCTGTGCTGGGCAAAAAACACAAGGCTATCGACGATTTTATCGTGTATCAGTCGTCACTAGCTTAGGGTGAACT
This sequence comes from Candidatus Sericytochromatia bacterium, assembly GCA_036703925.1. Classification (GTDB taxonomy): domain Bacteria; phylum Cyanobacteriota; class Cyanobacteriia; order Leptolyngbyales; family Leptolyngbyaceae; genus Stenomitos. The sequence goes on along the minus strand of DATNQS010000691.1, from coordinate 4,907 downwards.
AGGAGATGACGGGCTAGAGAGCGGCGGCGCTAAATCTGATTGTGTCCGTGGCAGTGCAGGTACAGCGGGCGTAAACTGCGGTTGGTTGACAAACGGTGCAGGGTTCGCAGTAGGGACAGGTGCAGCGGTCGCATTCGGAACAAGGTAAATTGACTCGACTTGCTTGGGCGCATCTGGCAGTGCCAAAAATTTACCCTCGTCAATCAGATAGGTGACTGTTTCACCTCTCAAACTATTGCCCTGCTGTAAGACGTAAACATTGCCACTCAGCACAATCCGTCGTTCGCGGCTGTAGTATTGCGCTTGAGCCGATGTTGCCTGAATTTGTCGTGCCGGGTAGTTAATCTGCACATTGCCACGTGCTGTAATGACACCCGTTCTAGAGTTTGCTTCCTGCACATCCGATCGCAGTGTCAGCGATTGGTTTGCCCCTGTTTGTGCCTCAGCAGGTGGACTAACCAGAAAAAGATTCACGAAACTGTCTAAGACAAGGGCTGTCGCCAATGCAGCCGGAAGAACAGCCGCTAGCTTGAGCAGTTTTAACAGAGTGCGCGGCGATCGAAGAGGAGAAGTCATGAGGCAAAAAACTCAGCAGTATGGCTAAAAACGGACGCTTACGGCAGTTGCAGATGCTTTACGTAGTCTACCCAATCTTGCTTCGGCTGAAGCGAATTCTTCTAGACAGAATTATGGTTGAGTGCCGCTCTAGAAGATCTAAGACTGATCATCTGTGCAAGAAGTTTCATTGATCGCTGGCTTGGCTGGACGCAAGACGCTACGACTTCTATTGATCGACTGTTTGCAGGATGGGGAAAGTAAGAAGCTGGGGATCAGCGACAGGTTGGCCGATCGCCCCTATATGAGCATCACTAGCATGATCGTCATTGGCGCTACATTTAGTTGGATTTTCAGCCAAATCAGGCTCCGGTTGCAGTAGCCCTAGTTGCTTCATCACAGCAACAACCTGCTCGGGTCCTGCCTGCTGAAGCGTAGTCAAAATGTGAGCGCTCTGCGTCAGAAATTGCTCTACGTCGATCGTCCCGTAGGTTGGCTGATAACCGCGCAGCCGATTGATGCCTTCACCCAGCAGAATGACGGCACCACGCCAGTTTTGATTGCCGAGATGATAGAACGCAACTGCCACTTGCAGAATGCCCTGGTAAAACTTCTTGTCTGGCTCGGTTGCCTCAATCCACAGGGCTTCAAGTGTGTCATGGCAAGCATAAAACTCCTGCTGGTTAAATTGCTCAACCCCGTGCCAGAACTCGTCCGGTAGTATCTCGTCTGTTAATGCGTTGCTCAAGGTCTTTATCCAGTTGTTATGGCGCTTTAAGAAAGCGGTCAGCCTTCAGCGGTCAGCAGTGAATGTAAGAGCGTTGTTGCCTAAAGATCAAAAGTCAATGCCCCAACAGGTCTAAGCTTGACGGCTGATTGCTGATCGCTGACGGCTATGACTCATTGCTTGTAACTCTAGCGCTGGATTAGGTGGATGTCGCTCACTTTCAACAGTTGACGCTCCATGGGATTAAGTGCTACCTGATCTAACACGGAGAGCCGCAGCGCTTGCAGCTGCGTGGTGGTGCGGAGTGGAGTGAAAGCAGTTTTTAGTACGTCATACCAGAGGTTCGCCTGAGCATAGAGCTTGGCGCGATCGAGTTGATCACGAGACCGTGCCAATTGGGTCTTCAAACCTGCTTGCAGCGGCACTACTTCCATCGTGGCTTCGGCAAAAAGGTTGCTAGAAGGGCGGCTAGGGTTGCAGACAAGCTCAACCTGCCAGCGGTAGCGCTTACCCACCGTCAACTCAGGCAGCCCATCATCTGCCGACAACACCATGATGCCAGGAGCACTTCGCAGGCGATCGTCCTTGATTGCTTGCACCAGCACAAAGCGATCGCCGTCCTGTTCATACAGTCTGAATTCTAAGGGCACAGGTGCAGCATCACGTACAAACCAGGCAAAGGTCGGGCGCGTTGAAACCGTTTGCCCTGATTGACCCTCGGGTGTGATCAGGATCAGTGCAGGCACATTAGCGGCGGGAAGTGTGCTGCTACCACAGCCTCTGCCGCCCGATGATCTGCCGCTTGGCGGTGCTTTATCATCATCTGCCAGCGCGATCGCAGGCATAAAGCACAGCCCCACGACCATACCGGCTAGTAACTTAGTGACGATTTGTTGCTTGAGAAGCGCTGAAGCGAGGTGATTCATGGCTCTCCAAAAAAGCTAGGACTCAAAAACTCTTAAGACTATTAAAGCCTTTTACATAGGTGCTGCGTTGACTCAAACAGGTGAGAAAGCGGCCAAGGGCTGGAGGGTAGTGCATTAAATCAATGTGGGATAGGTGGCAATGTCGTGCTAGTTCCAGGAGCGCGTCGTTAAGCCTGCTCGTTGAGCAACAGTGTTTTTGAGGCGACTGTATTGCCAAAGCCAGTTATCCTGCTGGCTTGGGAAACGCTATACTACTGGCACAACGAGTAGAATTACTGACTACAGAAAGTGCAGACCTAACTCTAAAGCAATGTGAATCAGTCGGGAAATTACTCCGCGCCCCCATTCGCTCACTACAAACCAGAACCTAAACCTTTTCCTTTCTCTACTCCCCACACCCTCCTCCTTTATTCTTTCATTCCCTACGCCCCACTCCCTTCCCCCATGTCCAATTGGCTCGAACACAGTGTCCAAGTAGAAGTTGATGCCCCGATCGAAGTCGTCTGGGGTCTTTGGTCTGACCTGGAGCAAATGCCTCGTTGGATGAAGTGGATTGATTCTGTCAAAGTCCTCGAAGATCAGCCTGAACTGTCGCGCTGGAAGTTAGCAACGGGAGGCTTGGAGTTTACCTGGCTTTCGCGCATTGCGAAGGTAGTGCAGAATCAAATTATTCAATGGGAATCGGTCGATGGGCTACCCAACCGAGGCGCCATTCGCTTTTACGATCGTGGCGACAAAGGCAGCATCGTCAAAATGTCAGTCAGCTACGCCATCCCTGGCTTCCTCGGTCAACTCCTCGACAACCTCTTCATCGGGCGGGTGGTGGAATCGACGCTGCACGCAGATTTAGAGCGCTTTCGGCAACATGCGCTCCAGGCAAAAGCAAATCTGTAATTTTTAGGCTGGCACTCCTATGAGCTAGCAATATGACCTAGAGCAGTATGGCTCGGCTGGTGTGCGTGGTCAAAGCAAAGGATGAAAATTAGTGTCTTGCCACAGGCGTTAGAACAGTACAAGTCTTCTCGGCAGTGTTCTGAGACGGTTCCACTGACGGCTATCTTTTTTGCTTGTAGAGCCTTTAGCCGCCAGCTCAAAGCGATAAACTAAAGTTTCTCAGTTGTCAATACTTTTAAAGTCGATCGCCAGGTGTGACTTAACGGAGTGCGCCCAAGCTTGACGGCTCAATGCTAACTGCCATGCAATTTGCTAACCGCCTTAAATCGCTACAGTCCAATGTGTTTGCCGATATGGATCAGGCAAAAGCCAGAGCTAGAGCAGCAGGACAAGCTTTGATTGACCTTTCTTTAGGATCATCTGACCTGCCTGCTGATGCGTCTGTGCTTGATGCGATCGCTCGTTCCTTGCCTGATCCAGAGACACACGGTTATCTCCTGTTTCACGGCACACAGGCGTTTCGGCAAGCGGCAGCCACCTGGTACACTCAGAAGTTTGGCGTTGCCGTTGATCCAGAAACAGAAGTTTTGTCGCTCATCGGTTCTCAAGAAGGCACTGCGCATTTGCCTTTAGCGATTCTAAATCCCGGCGATTTTGCGTTACTGCAAGATCCTGGCTACCCGTCTCATGCAGGCGGCGTTTATTTAGCAGGTGGGCAGATCTATCCCATGCCGCTGCACGCCGATCGCGACTTTCTACCTGCGTTTGAGGATGTCCCTGCCCATGTGCTGGCGCAATCACGCCTGATGGTATTGAGCTATCCCCACAATCCTACGACCGCGATCGCGCCTTTATCCTTCTTTCAGTCTGCGGTCGCCTTTTGTCAGCAGCATGACTTAGTGCTGGTACATGACTTTCCGTATGCAGATTTTGTATTTGACGGCGTTCAGCCACCCTCTATACTGCAAGCCGACCCTGACAAGACGGTTTCTATTGAGTTTTTTACAATGTCTAAGTCCTACAACATGGGCGGGTTTCGGGTAGGGTATGCGATCGGCAATGCGGCTCTCATTCGAGCACTGCGGCAGGTCAAGACGGTCGTTGACTTTAACCAGTACCGAGGGATTTTAAATGGGGCGATCGCTGCCTTAACGGGATCACAAGCGAACGTTGAGGCAAGTGTCAAAATCTTTCGTCAGCGTCGTGATGCGTTTGTAGACGCACTGCATCAGATTGGTTGGGAGGTGCCCTCACCAGCCGCCACGATGTACGTTTGGGCAAAACTGCCGGAACCCTGGGCAACGCAATCCGTCCATTTTTGTACCCAGCTAGTCGAAGCGACAGGTGTAGCCGTCTCGCCTGGTGCTGGCTTTGGCAAGTCTGGTGAAGGATACGTGCGGTTTGCTCTGGTTCACGAACCCGCCATCTTGGAGACAGCCGTGGCTAGAATTGCCGACTTCTTGCATTCCTACCGCTTATGCAGCGATTCCTAACAGAGAGGTACAGGCAATTAAGGAAGCACTCAGGAGTCAGTAGGTGCCGCCGTAAGTAAAAACCACTATAACGCTGGCTTCCAACCCGTCTGTCTTCATCTAAACTTGATTAGATTAAACCGTGACTTTACCAAGTCGAGCGCATCCGGGTTTATACTGTAAATGTAGAAAGTAATTCAGGCGAACGGTAAACCTACTGAGAAGACAGGACTTGATAAGATGCCCTGTCAGTAGAGACGGTTCGCGGAAATGTTTTCACAATCTATCATGAGAGGCTAAAGGGGCAGTTTTGCCCCTTTTTTTTGGCAGTAT
>DATNQS010000690.1:0-2941 GCA_036703925.1 Candidatus Sericytochromatia bacterium | reverse complement strand
AATCAAGCATCTTCAAGCATCTACTAACTCAAAACTCATCACTCAAAACTCTCAACTCTTTTAGCTCTATCAGTGAATCATTAAGTAAGGTAAACCTCACCAATGCCTCTCTACGAATTTAAATGTGACGATTGCGGCGTGTTTGATCAATGGCGATCGATTGCAGAATGTAACGATCCGGCTAGCTGCCCTACTTGTGAAGGTGCTACCAGACGGCTCTTTTCAGCGCCAGCACTGTTATCGGGTTCGTTGCGCTTAAAAACGACACGTTCAGAGCCGGAATTAGTCCAACGATCGAACGATCGCGAGCCAGAGCGACCGAAAGCGCGAGCGCATAACGGTGGGCGACCCTGGATGATTGGACATTAGCTTTGTTCGTTGCTCCTACGATCGCACTACAGGAAAAAATTGTAACCGTCGTTACAGGGTGGGTCGATCGAAGTCGATAAACTAGCCCCTATTGCCAGTACTTTAATCTGTCCTGAAGCAAAGAATTTGCGCCGAACAAAGGTTATTAGGAGGCTTGAATGTCTTATCACGGTGATATTTCGTCCAGTGACGACGCTGTAGGGGTTGCGGTAGTTAACTACAAAATGCCGCGGCTTCATACCAAGGAAGAGGTGTTTGCAAACTGCAAAAATATCGCCTCTATGATTGACGGCATGAAGCTTGGTCTCCCTGGCATGGATCTGGTAATTTTCCCAGAATACTCAACCCACGGCATTATGTATGATGCTGGCGAAATGATGGAAACTGCCGTCTCCATCCCTGGACCAGAAACCGAAATTTTTGCCGAAGCGTGTATTCGCAACAAAACCTGGGGCGTTTTTTCACTGACGGGCGAGCGCCACGAAGACCATCCTAACAAGGTGCCCTACAACACCCTGATCTTGATGAATGATCAGGGCGAAATCGTCCAGAAGTATCGCAAAATCATGCCCTGGACACCGATCGAGGGCTGGTATCCTGGCGACTGCACCTACGTTACCGAGGGTCCTAAAGGCTTGAAAATCAGCCTGATCATCTGTGACGATGGCAACTACCCTGAAATTTGGCGCGACTGCGCAATGCGTGGTGCTGAACTGATTGTGCGCTGCCAGGGCTATATGTATCCCGCAAAAGAACAGCAGGTTATGGTGTCGAAGGCAATGGCGTGGATGAATAACGTCTACGTTGCCGTTGCTAATGCTGCTGGCTTCGACGGTGTTTACAGCTACTTTGGGCATTCGGCGATCGTCGGCTTTGACGGTCGGACATTAGGCGAATGTGGCGAAGAAGATATGGGTGTGCAGTATGCTGCTCTGTCTAAATTTGCGATCCGCGACTTCCGCAAAAACGCTCAATCGCAAAACCATCTGTTCAAGCTCTTGCACCGTGGCTACACCGGAAAAATCAACTCTGGTGAAGGCGCTGAAGGCGTGAAGGAATGCCCGTTTGAGTTCTACCATACCTGGATTAACGATCCGGCGAAGGCGAAGGAAATCTCCGAGTCGATTACTCGTCCGACGGTGGGCGTGAAAGAATGCCCGATCGAAGGGTTGCCGACTGAAAAGCTGATTGAAACGCCGCTGGTGGTGAAGGAGAAAGAAACGGTTCTCCTTAACAACTAAACCGATTTCATTCGACATCATTGCTGCTCTGAACGAAACGCTTGCGTAAACCACGCAGGCGTTTTTTTGAGGAGGGGCGATCGCAACTATTTGGCATACTGCATAAGTTAAACAGGCATAATGCGTGCAGCAGCTTGAGACGGATTAGCCATGCCACGATCGTTTTTGCCATTTCTTCTTGCCTTTATTCTGCTGCGCCTAGTCTTTTGGTTTGCCACCTTCCCCAATCCTGATGAGGCGTATTACTGGTTATGGGGACAGCATCCCGCCCTGTCTTACTACGATCACCCACCGTTAGCAGCCTGGGTGCAAGGGCTATTTACAGCAGTACTGGGACGGTCTACATTTGCGTTGCGGCTTCCCAATCTGTTTAGTAATGCGCTTTTCTTCTACACGTACTATCAAATCATTCGCTATCTCTACGGTGAGAAAATCCAGCAATCCTTTTGGCTAGTCGTGCTGCTCATACTGTCATCACCGCTCTACTTCTTGTTTCTGGCGCTGGCGTGGCATGATCTTTGGCTCATTACGCTCTCGTTAGTAGCAGCGTATCTCTTAATCCGCTTTTTGGATGGCTATATCGAAAATGGCACAGGCGAAAGCTGGCGTTTGTATGGTGCAGCAGGCGCGATCGCGTTGGCTCTTTTGTCCAAATACAATGCTGTTTTTGTGGTGCTGGGCTTTGTGGCAACGCTGATTATAGACAAACGCTTGCATCCTTTATGGCGCGATCATCGGCTCTATTTGGCAGGAACAATCACACTTACGGCCTTAATTCCCATCTTTTTATGGAATCTTTCTAATGACTTTCAGTCGTTTCGTTACTATGTCGATCGCAGTGTTGGAGCGGATAGCATTAGCCTTAAGTTTTCGCCGTTCTTTAACTTTTTATTATTCTCCATCCTGCTTGTTTCACCCATCATTTGTTTTGGTTTCTTTCATGGCTTGAGACGGTCAAAGCAACAGAGCAAAATTTGCTCAATTTATCCAACAATTACGTTTTGTGTATTCATTATCTCTACCGTGACGCTTACAATCATTTCGCTACTGTCTGCTGCACTTTATTACTGGAATATCACAGCTTATTTATTACTATTTCCTTTGCTGCCTACCGTTTTTGAAGCGGTCAGTAAAGACAGGAGCTTAACTAAAACCAATTCGCAAGCTTTAACCTCTACGCCTTCAGCCTCTCATGTCTTGCCAAAACCGCTTTTTGTTGCATCCCAATGTTATGGCTTATTATTCGCAACGTTGTTAGTGCTTCACTATAGCGTTCTGCCGTTATCAGCCTTCTTTGACAAAGAGAGTGATCCAGATTCGCGGATGTTGTT
>DATNQS010000689.1:0-5491 GCA_036703925.1 Candidatus Sericytochromatia bacterium | reverse complement strand
CCGACATATCAAGCCGGATCATGGCATCGTCTGCATCAAAGAGCGACTGTGCCAGCGCACGAGCCAGTTCGGTTTTGCCCACACCCGTTGGTCCCATAAACAGAAAGGAACCGATCGGTCGTCCTGGATCTTTCATACCTGCGCGGGCGCGACGAATGGCAGCTGAAACTGCTTCAACTGCTTCGGTTTGACCGACTACACGCTGATGCAGGTGGCTCTCTAGCTGGAGCAGCTTTTGGCGCTCGGTTTCCAGAAGGCGATTGACCGGAATGCCCGTCCAGTTGGCAACAATTTCGGCAATGTCAGACTCGGTGACTTGTTCGCGCAGCAGTGCCCCACCATCAGACTGTATGATTCGCAGTTCCGCCTCATACGCACCACGTTCATCTCGAATGCGTGGCAGTACAGCGTGATAGAGTTCGCCCGCTTTCTTAAGTTTGGCGTTGCGTTCGTACTCTTCGCTTGCCTTGGCGAGGTCTGCTTCTCGTTTAAGCTGCTGAATTTGCAGTTCAATTTGCTCTTCCTCTTCCTTCTTGGCGTTGATGCCATCTAGCAAGCGTTTTTCATTTCGCCAGTGAGAGTTAAGCTGCTCTTGCTTTTCGAGCAACTGCGTCATTTCTTGCTCAATCCGGTCTAACCGATCTTGAGCCGATCGCCCCACACCAAACACATTGCCAGGGCTTTGCTTCTCAGTTTCTAACGACAGCTTTTCCATCTCAAGCTGCATGATACGGCGATCGTACATTTCCAGCTCGGCTGGCTTAGAGGTAATTTCCATCTTCAGGTTGGCAGCAGCTTCGTCAATCAGGTCGATCGCCTTGTCGGGTAGGAAGCGATCGGCAATGTAGCGGGACGAAAGCGTGGCAGCAGCAACCAGAGCCGAGTCAGTAATTTTGACGCCATGATGCACTTCGTAGCGTTCTTTGAGACCACGCAGGATCGAAATCGCGTCTTCTACGCTGGGCTGATCGACAAAGACTTGCTGAAAGCGACGTTCCAGGGCTGCATCTTTCTCAATGTATTTGCGGTATTCATCGATCGTCGTCGCACCAATACAGCGCAGTTCGCCGCGTGCCAACAAGGGTTTCAGTAGATTGCCCGCATCCATTGCGCCCTGGGTAGCTCCAGCCCCAACGACCTGATGGATTTCATCAATAAACAGCACAATCTGCCCGTCAGAGTGGATGACTTCTTTGAGGATCGATCGCAGTCGGTCTTCAAAGTCACCACGATACTTTGCGCCTGCCAGCAGCGATCCCATATCCAGAGAGATTAGCCGCCGATTTTTAAGGGATTCTGGCACGTCACCATTGACAATGCGCTGTGCCAGGGCTTCGACGATCGCCGTTTTACCAACCCCTGGTTCGCCGATCAAGACCGGATTATTCTTTGTACGGCGAGAGAGCACTCGCACCACCCTGCGGATCTCTTCATCTCGACCAATGACTGGGTCAGTTTTGCCTGCCCTTGCCTTTTCAGTGAGATCTTGCCCGTATTTTTCGAGCGCTGCATAGCGATTTTCGGGGTTTTGATCGGTTACTTTCTGACTGCCACGCACATCACGAATTACGGTTTCTAGCTGTTTGGCATCGACATTGAAACCACGCAGCAACCGCAGACCCAACCGTGAATCAGTCGCGAACCCTAGCAGCATGTGCTCGACCGAGATGAACTCGTCTTTCCAGCCTGCGCGTGCTTCCTCAGCGCGATCGAGCATGATATCCAGGTTGCGCCCTAGATAAAGCTGCTCATTACTGGGCACTTTAGGCTGTCGCCGGACAAAATCTTCAATCTGTTGCCATAAGCGCGTAGTATCAACGCCTGCTTTTGTAAAAACCTTCGTCGCCAGACCATCTTTTTGTTCTAGCAGAGTAATGATCAGGTGTTCTACTTCCAGTTGCTGTTGTTTGTAGCGGCGAACAACATCCTGTGCCTGTACGATCGCTTCCCATGCTTTATCGGTGAACTTATTCGGGTCGGTGGGCTGCATTGGTGATTCTTAAACTTACAAGTAAATATACGGTGTGCCAGCGTTTTCAGTATAGCGAGAATGGGAGGTCGCTTTCAGCGATCAGCTTGTAGCGATCGATTGAGCTAGAGCCATAAATGCATATCATGACTCTACGCTACAGACAGTATGGGTCACAGAGTTTATATCAACGTTATATGGAACGATCGACATGACTCAATGACGGTAGTGCGCCTAGCTGACTATCATCCCCAAAGCCGCTGTACTTTAACAATCGCAGGATTTTAGCGATACTCTCTTCTACGGTCTCTTGATCGGTGAAACAAGTTAGATCAGGCGTGAGAGGCGCTTCATAGGGGGCATCGATACCTGTAAACGCCTTGATTTCTCCCATCCTTGCTGCGGCATATAAGCCTTTCACATCTCGCGACTCACAGACATGCAGCGGCGCATTGACGTACACTTCCAGAAAATTATCGATCGTTGCCTTTATTTCGTCTCGCACAAGGCGATGGGGGCTAATCATCGCCACGATGACAATCACCCCGTGGCGGCTTAGGAGATTCGCCACAAACCCAACTCGTCTCGCGTTGGTATCGCGATCGTCTTTTGTGTAGCCAAGCCCTTTGGATAAGTTGGTGCGAATCACATCACCATCCAGTAATTCAACCTGAAATCGTCGCTCTAACAGCAAGCACTCTAAGTTTTTTGCAATCGTCGTTTTGCCTGCACCACTTAGCCCCGTTAGCCAAATGACTAGACCATTTGTCCTCATAAATCACCTCGGGGAATAAACTCAAATGATTTATCTTAGACTTTTCAAGGCAACGTATTGTATCTCTACGAGCAACCTGTCTATGCTGCTAAAATCGATGCCAGCCTTAACTTCAGGAAGGCTCTTGACAGCATGGGTGCTTCTTGATACTTTCAAACATTCTCTTAGGCCAATACGGACGAGAGCAAAAGATCATGGGAAATAACAAGATTAGTACAATTATATCGATTCATATTCCTAAAACGGCGGGGACAACCCTCAGTCATTATCTACGAAACCATTTCAACGTTTTTGCGGATAATGAATTTTCTGCAAAGTTAGCTCAATTATATCAATTATATTCTTCTTATCCTAATGGTTCAGGAGTAGGAATAGCAGCTAGAAAATGGATGCATATAGGATTTATTGAATCAATTTTAAGCATGGATAGCACCATCAAAAAAACGAAAGACTATGACTGCATTCATGGTCACTTTAATGTGATGAAATATAGATTTTATCCGAACGCAAAGTTTATAACCTTCGTTAGAGAACCGCTTGAAAGGGCAATTTCACACTACTATTACTGGAAAAAACTTTATGAAAACGGTTATGAAGATCTCTACTTGAACTATCTCTTCGAGAGGAATATAGGTTTAAATGAATTCCTTTTTTTGAAGAGTTTCAGAAATTATCAATCTCTTTACCTCAATGGCATTAGCCTAAAGAAGATAGATTTTCTAGGCATCAGTGACAATGGCTTCTCGGAAGATGTGAAATACTTATTCGGTACTGTCTTAAATCATCCTCTTGAAGATGTCGAAATTCTCAAAATAAATGTGACCGACTACACTAAGAATATCGAGAATATAGATGTTGATGCCTTTAGAAAATTTCATAGAAAAGATTATAGAATTTACGAATATGCACTAGAAAAACGAAAGATGAGAAATTGCATCGCTTAGAAATAGGATTTACCTCACTGCAACACGCTCTCAAAACGAATACACCAAACGGAGCAACCATTCAAAAATAGTACCCCGATCGCGGTTGTCAGGATTGCTCACTACGGTTAAAGCAGGCGTAACGCTGATGTTGTCGTTGAGCAAGAAGCTGTAGAACACTTCAATATTGGTCTGTGTCGCATCGCCAAGGTCTTTTTCGACAAACGGTTGCCCGATCGCAATGCCAGCCGTAGAGCCAGGGATAAACAATTGCCGTGCAACAAAGCCGATCGACCAGCTTTTTGGATTCAGGTCTAAGTCTTGATTCAACAGTGGATTGAAGCCCTCATAGCTGCCGATCGCAAACCGACCGAAGACGGCGAACTGGCGATTGAAAGCCCATTCGGCATTGACCCCACCTGCGAAAACATCCACATTATTCACGGTCGCTTTCGTTAGCTGAAAACGGGCAATGATGTTTTTGCTAAAGTCATACTCGACTTCCAGGCTACCCTGGTTGCGATCGCCAAACAACCCGCCTTCAGTAATGCCAGCACTGGGACGTTCAGCATCAGCAGCCACATACAGCGCCCGTACGATCAACGGTAGGTTCGCTGGTTTCCAGGTGAGTACAGCTCCGGCACCGCCCACGCGATCGATCTGATTTTGCACAATCAGCGGATTGTTGAGAAAGAAGCTGGAGGAAAACGTTTCGGTAGAGTCATTCGCAAAGCGGTTGTAGTCGATGAAATCTCGTGGTGACAGTCGTGCCCCAACCGTGAGGTTAAAACCTGGTGCAGGCTGAAAGGAGTAGGACAAGTTGCTGAGACGCACCGCACTTGCAACCCTAACGTAATCTAAGCCACCCCCACCTGCCAGCAAGCCCAGTGTTCCTAACAGGTTTTGCTCACGCTCTTGGGCACGTCCGATCGCATCGTTGCCGTTGTTGCCAACTTCTAGTTGCGTTGAGAGTAAACCATTGGGCGCAAAGCTTGTGATGAGATTAAGGCGAGTGCGCGACAGCACGGTACCGCGAGCATTAGAGCCATCCGTAAACACTAAAACTGTTTGCCCCGATAGTTTAGTGGTAGTGGAAAACTGATTCTGCTCCAGAATAGTAACTTGTTGGTCAAGCTGATTAGCACGCTCACGCAAATCGGTCGCGATCACTCCATAGGATGCCTGAAGCTGCTGCACGGTAGCAAGATCTTCCCGCAACTGGGTAACATTGCCGCGACCGACCACATATTGCTGTGAAATTACATCCAGCACACGCGCCAGTGCAGCCGCAAATTCGTTGCGTGTCAGTACTTGATTACCCCGAAACGTGCCGTCTGGATAGCCGATCGCCACATCATACCGTTCAGCAAGCGACTGCAAAGCCTGATAGGCCCAATCAGTCGGACGCACATCGCTCAACTCAGAAACTGATTGCACCTGCGCCATTGCATCATTGGCTGGTTCTATACAGGCAGATTCAAGGCGATCCGGCTGTACCTGTAGTGATTCTGGCTGTACCTGCTGCGGTATAGAAGGACAAGCTATCAAGGGGCGATCGTCAAGCGGCACGACCCTTGAAACCTCCGCAGGCTCTACAGATTCGACAGACTCTACAGAGCCAGGGCTAGAAACGGGCGTTGTCCACCCAGGCAAAGTCTGGCAAAGCACTCCCAGACTGCTCAGCCCTCTAGCCAACCAGATTTTTTTACTCACACCACACTCCTCACTCGGTTCGCTGGGTCTGCCTAACAAATAAAGACAACCCAAGTTAGACCTATCAGGAGTTTACACGCTCGGATCGCTAATTGGGGTGAGGGGAGCAAG
>DATNQS010000688.1:0-6144 GCA_036703925.1 Candidatus Sericytochromatia bacterium | reverse complement strand
ATACTGCTGCGGCTGTAGCCCCGATCGCCGGAGGGGTTTTTCTCCAGCGACGATGAGCGCCCCAGTACGATCGCCCGTTTGCGTTTGAAGGTAGTTAATGACCGCCGTCGGCTGCGTTAAATAAGTGACGTGCTGGCGTGTATAGAAGACCAGACTAGGCTTTTGGAACCCCAGCATCAGCAATTCTTCAGTGGGTTGTTTGGTCTGCACGGCAACCTGAGCCAGTTGGCGTAACGGTAGCTGACGCTCGACATCTGCAATTAAGACCAGTGGATGCACCACCAGAATAAGGAAGGCGAGATACCCCAGCAGGTTTGCTACCCACAGCCAGCGACTGCGCCATAGCAGTAGTCCGATCGCAGCGGTTGCCGTCGTACTCCAGATCACGCCACCCAGGAGAGGCAACCCTGCTTGTTGCAGCCGTAGCCCCAGGTTAGGCATCCAGGGGTCAGATCCTAGCCAGCGAGGGGATTCAATTAGGGCAACTGCCGCAATCGCCAGCAGCAGTAGATTCAAGACTCCGCTGACGATGAATCCAGCCTGTTTGCGGGTTTGTGGTCGTCTCACATAATCCGTCCACAGCAGCGCTACTAAAATCGCCGCAGCAGGCATCAGTGGTAAGGTGTAGCTGAAATATTTCGTTGTGGCGATCGTGAAAAAGCTAAGGATCGCCAGAAACCAGAAGAGTGCAAAAAGACCTAGTTGCTGCCAGCGGGTCTGCTGTTGCCAGTAGCGGCGTTGCAATGGCTTGATGTGCGCGATCGCGGCTGGCAGATAGGCTGACCAGGGCAAAAAGCCAACCACAATGACCAGAATGTGAAAATACCACGGTCCTGCATGGCTATTCACCACCTGCGTGAACCGCTCAACATTGTGGTAGCCAAAGAAAGAGTCGATAAACGCGTCGCCATTTGCCAGTGTGACCAACATATACCAGGGCAGCGCGATGACCAGCACCACCAGTCCACCCCGCAGTAACCGCATTTCTCGTAGCACTGCTTTGCCGTTGCCAACGTATAGCAAAAAACAGCCAATGATGAGACCGGGTAAGAGGATACCGATCGGTCCCTTCGTCAAAACTGCCAGTGCCATCAGCACGTAAAAGGCAAAATACCAACGCTTCTGCTGCACTGGGCGATCAGGCTGGGCATACCCCAAAAAAAACGCCAGCAGCGAGCTACCAATGCACGCATTCAGCAGCATATCGGCATAGCCAGTCCGCCCCCAAAAGAAGGTGTTGGGGTTGAGAATGAGCATCGTAGCAGCGAGTAAGGCAGCAAGGTAAGAGGGTGAGAAGTGTAGCTTGCTGCTTTGTGGTGGAGTGAGGAGTGAATCCGTCCTTTCAGCTTCTGCCTTCTGCCTTCTGCCTTCCGCCTCTTCGTAACGCTGAAGGATGTAGAAGCAGAAAAGGGCGATCGCCACGGCGGCAAGGATGGATGGCAGGCGAGCCGCAAACTCATTAACGCCAAAGCTTTGGAAGGCAAAGACCATCAGCCAGTAAATGAGCGGTGGCTTGTCAAAGCGGGGTTCGCCATTGACGTAGGGCGTTACCCAGTCGCCAGTCACTACCATTTGACGTGACGCTTCGACAAAGAGTGGCTCGGTCTCATCAATCAGCCCAATGCTGCTCACGTGCCAAACCAGCGTGACGGCTGCGATCGCCAGGAGCCAGAGTAATGGCATCACCCAGGCAAGTGCAGGGTATTGCTTCCAGTAGTATTGCAGCGGTTGCGTGACGCGAGCAAATTTTACACTCATGCGGTTTCCTTGCAGTCCAACATCCTTCATCCATGTGCAGGCTTAGTCTGAACCGTTGCTTTTGCAACCTAACAAAATGCTTAAGTGGCTCTACTAGCGACTCTTCAGACCTTACTTTAGCGGTAAATCGACACGGGTGTTAGCTTTCCCTGTTTCACTACGGGGTTGACGTGTCAGCAGCACCCAGTCTGCGGCAGAACTTACTGGCTGCACAGAAGGTAGGGCAAGTTGCGTGAGGGCTGTCTGTTCAACCAACAGATAGGGCTGTGGGTCTTTTTGCCAGTAGTCTTGCAGCGCTGCGGGCAGCTGGCTAGGGCTAGCAGAGGATTGTACGATCCGGCGATCGCTGTAAAAGTTGAGCGAGGGACGACTATAGGGATACAGCGTCCAAACAGTGGCGTTGGGCGGAGTATTTTCGCGCACCAGCGTTGCAACGGGCTTAACTGGATAGGACTCATCCAATTCCCATACCCAGTAGGGCGATGCCACGAACAGCAACAGCGAGACATACATTCCCCAAAACAACACTAAGATAAATTGCGAATCTCGCCGCACAATGAGGACGGTCGCAACTGTTAGCGTGAGTGCAACGGCTCCCAAAATGAGCGGTAAGCCTGCCTGCGGAGCAGACCCCATCGGGCTGAAGTAAACGCTGCCGATCCAGCCCGCGATCGCAACCAGGCTGAATAGAATGATCCAGGCGATCGGGTAGCGACGGCGTTCTGCTGGAGCCATGTTAACTGAAGGTGCATTAACTGAGTGTGTGTTAACCAAACGGGTGCCAACCCAATCTGAAGGCTGCCAAATTTCGGCTAGATAGGCTCCTACTGCCAGCGCGAAGGCTGGGTAAACAGGCAGCACATACCAGGGCAGTTTTGTACTCATGACAGAAATGACGAGCAGATAGCCCGTCGCCCAGAGCAGCACAAGCTTTGCCCAACTCAGGTTGCGGTGCTCCCATGCCAGCCGGTAGCCCTGGGGAAAAAACACTAGCCAGGGCAGGCTATATTTCAGGATTTCTAGCACGTAGTACCAGGGCGCACCCCGATTCCCCTCGACTGACACCACCACGCGATCGAGCGCTTGATTCCACAGGCTTACACTCAAAAATGCCTGTCCATAATGCTGCCATTGCGCCCAGTACCAGGCGAGGACGGGCATACTGCCTAACAGCACACCACTCCATACATAGCCACCGGTCAGCAGGCGAGGCGTATCCCAGAGCATAAACGCGATCGCAATTGCACCCAGCAGCAGCGCCACGATGCCTTTAGTCAAGCAAAGCAGCCCAAACGCGATGCCCACACCCAAGCCCCAGCGCAAATCGCGCCGCGATCGCAAGAGGCAAAAGATCAGCAGCAGACCGAAGCACAGCACTGCTCCATCCAGCATTGCCAAGCGTCCGTGCCGCACCGCTGGCAGCAGTGTTAAGTAGGTCAGCGCTGCAAAGATTGCTGGCGTGCGGCGGGCAAATAACTCTCGCCCCAGCCCATACAGCAGGGGCACCGAGATTGCTGTGAGCATCGCACCTGGTAAGCGCGCCATACTTTCGGTGACACCGCCTAGATGAAACGCTAATGCCATCAGCCAATGCATCAGGGGCGGTTTGTTAAGATACGGCTCACCCGCGATCGTCGGATGCAACCAGACCCACGACCCAGGGGGCGATCGCCAGATATCCCGTGCCACCTGAGCCACTGTTCCTTCATCCCAATCTCGCAAGGGCAAATCACCCAGGTTGACACCATACAACACGCCTGCTGCCAGCAAGAGACTCAGCAGCCAAAGGCGATCAATCCAGCGATCACCGATTAATGCAGAACTTGAGTGATCCCAAGGGAGGGGTTTGCGAAGCATGGGGAGATTTCGAGGAGATTAGCCGCAGTTAGGACATTAAATCTAACGCCCTTATTCTTCTTTGCGCCTTACAGGTATAAACGCTTCGAGCCACTTTGCACCACCCAAAATGAACAGCGTGAGCAACGTCCCGATCAGGCTAGCCTGCCATAAACCAGCACTGGCAATCATGCCCAACGCTGCTGTTGCCCAGATAGAGGCAGCAGACGTTAAGCCTTTCACTTCTGGTTTACCGGACTTTGTTCGTGCTTGCTGCACAATTTCACCCGCGCCCAAAAAGCCGACTCCCGTCGCAACACCTTGAATCGATCGGCTAATCGCATCTGGATGGGTAGTGGCATCGATCGACATGGGAATCACAAGAAACAGTGCTGCGCCCAGGCTTACCAGCATATGCGTTCTCAATCCACCCGCCTTGCCAGCCATTTGTCGATTGACGCCGATCGCTCCACCTAGCAACGCTGCCAATACTAACCGCCAACTTAACCCCCACCAATCACCAGCGCTGGTTCCCAGAGATGCTACCGATACCGTCAATTCACCCACCTCATGTCAGAATAGCAAGCTAATTATAGGGTGAAGGAGTAAGGAGAATCGTGACGGCAGGGGAAGGCTGGGAGGCAGAGGTCGCAGGGGAGGCAGAAGCAGCAGAGGGGGATGAATTTTGAGTAGCGTTTTGCAGCGCCTTGCTAGAGAGTTTCAAGTTGATTTTGACCACTACTTTTTAGCGTTGCTGAAGAGGCATATGATGCAGTGAGGAACAGGCACATCTCCAACTTTGAGGTAGTGCAGTAACCCTCGAATCGCGTGCTTCAGCCCCTCTACGGCTTTGGCATCACACCACGTCTTGCAGTGCAGTCGAGCCAGATAGTGTCGCCGTTGCGTAGTTTCTCCTTCGACGCGTGTCATGTATGTCTTGCTGACCCTCTGGTCTCCTTCAAGCATGAATCACGGGTTAACAGACCCACCCTCGGTAACGTAGAAATAGCACTTCCAAGTAGCAACGATCGCCGGCCGCAGTTGAAAGTTGCCCTCTGGATCTGGCACCCCGCTCCGTGCCACCACAATGATCTCCCGCGAAATTTCGTAAACACCTTGCCCTTTACTGCATCAACTCTGGCTTTCTGCCGCTTGATGTTTGCCCACTTGCTATAACCTGCTATACCGCATCTTGTACTAACACCATTAACAGGATAGACAACGGAAGTGGGGAGTAGGGAGTGGGCTTCGACGTGAGCGCTCAGCCGAACGGGAGTATGGCAATGGCAACGCTCAGTTTGTGACAGAGGCGCAAGTCATACAAACGAGCAAGGCATGAAAGCAGCAACGCTCTAGTATTTCCGCAATGCCCTCGCGATCGACAACAGTATTTTCTACTCTCATGGGTTGAGGAAGCGAACAGAGTCATGTCTACAGTTCACCTGCGTGTATTAATAGCTGTCGCTGTCAGCTTGATCACTCTTTTGGTTGTCGTTGCCGTGCAAGCCAAGCCCGTCTGGCAGCCTAACATAACGCTATACGGTAGCACCGCAAAGCACTTAAATGCCTTTGGTTATGCTGTTGCCATTGATCAAGAAACGCTTGCGGTCGCCTCTGGAGTCGGTATTTTTATCTTTGAACACGCTGACTCCACTTGGCTTGAGCGGGCAACACTAATGCCGAACGACCTCGAAGAAGCGGGTGCTAGCTTTGGTCGGAGTGTTGCCATCAGTGGCGACACCATTGCCGTCTCGGCTCCTACCGCAGAGACCAACATCGACCCCCTAAATATTAACCGAACAGGAGCCGTCTACATCTTCACGCGCCAAGGGAAGACCTGGAAACAGCAAGCCAAACTTTTTCCGCCAAACCCCAAAGCAGGCTTCCACTTTGGCTATAACGTGGCACTTGACCAGAACACACTTGTTGTGAGCCAGGACAATGAAGCGCACATGTTTGAGCGTGATCCGGCGACAACGACCTGGTCGTATACAGCGAATCTCGTCATACCCAAAAGCGCGGAGCGTAAGCTTACCGCTCCAGCCACTTATTTGAACGGGGCTGTGGCAGTCAGTGGTAATACCATTCTAGTGGGCGGCACCAAAAACGAGCCAGCGGGCGCTGTTGGTGTCTTTTTTGAGCGTCAGCCCCAAGCAGGCACTTGGGCTTACAAAGGGGAGTTAGTGTTTCCCATGCCGCAGAAGATCCTTGGTCGCAGAATCTCTGGTGGCACCGGATCGGTTGCGCTGGATGGGAACACCCTGCTCTTAGGTGTGGTGCTAAGTGCGCCCGGTTTTATCGGCTCTGCTTATGTTGCCAAACGCCCGACTGCCAGCAGTGATTGGCAACAAACGGCTAAACTAGCACCCCGCTATGTGCAGCGTCCGGGCGGACTGCTCGGCTTGATGCTGGATTATGGGTTTGGTCGTAGGGTCGCCATCAAGGGCGATTACGCGGTCGTTGCTGCTGTTAGTCAACAAGCTAATTTCTTTGCCCGGAATAGCGAAGGGGAAGTGTTTCTCTTTCACCGCCAACCACACTCCGAGTACT
>DATNQS010000687.1:0-2371 GCA_036703925.1 Candidatus Sericytochromatia bacterium | reverse complement strand
AACCGACCGATCGATGCACCGCGAGTCACTTTAGTTGCTACCCAGCAATCGTCCGCACCACCCAACTAATCAAGAGCGTTGCAACAACACCAATACCAACAAGCAGTAGGAGCAGCGCCAGAACTATAAAAATGACGAAGCGGCGATCGGCCGCTTTTGTCGGCTCAGGCGTGGCAACGTGCGCTTCTAAAAGTGCTAGATTACGGCTGTTGGCTTTCCATGTGGCATCAAAGACATCACCCAGTATAGGCAACGAGCCGCCTACTGAGTCCAGCACTAGATTAGTCACCATTTGCACCAGCGTTTTTCGCGGCAATCCAAACCGAGCCGCCTCGATCACGATGTAAACAGAGAGCGCTGCCCCTACAAAATCCCCTGCACCGGGCAAAAGTCCTAAAATGGGATCAAGCCCTAACCGAAAACGAGTGCCAGGAATCGGGATCGCGTTGTCTAGAAGACGACTGACACGACGAACCCGCTGCAAGGCTGAATGGTTCGGCGCAACTTTTAAAGGGCTATTGTGCATGGACAGAGCAAGGAAGATTTCTTTTAGAATACCTGCCTTGCGTACAATTGCCCTATGACGATCGAGAGATTTAAGCCGCGTTGCTCTACGGTTGTCTAACGAAACATACTACTGACTGAGGTGTCTTCGTGAATGCGCCATATGGTCTCGCCCAGCAGATTTGCGACGGAAAGAACGGTTAGTTGTGGGAACCGATCGCTCTCTGGAATGGGGATGGTATTGGTAACGATGACTTCCTCAAACAAACCGCTAGAGAGCCGTTCAATCGCAGGTGGTGAAAAGACAGCGTGGGTCGCGCAAGCGTAAACTTGCCGCGCGCCTTCCTGCTTCAGTAGCCGAGCGCCCTCAATGATGGTGCCTGCCGTATCGATCATGTCATCGACTAAAACAGCAGTCTTGCCTTTGACATCGCCAATCAGGTTCATGACTTCTGCGACGTTGTGCGCCTGTCGTCGTTTATCAATGATTGCTAACGGCGCATCACCCAGCTTTTTGGCAAAGGCACGTGCACGTGCCACACCACCGACATCAGGCGAAACAACAACCAAATCCGACAGTTGCTTGCTAGAGAGATAATCCATCAGCGTGGGCGAACCGTACACATGATCGAGGGGAATATCAAAGTAGCCCTGAATCTGCGCCGAGTGCAAATCCATTGCCAGCACACGATTCGCACCGGCTTGAGTGATCAAGTTGGCTACCAATTTTGCGCTGATTGACTCTCGCCCAGCGGTTTTGCGATCGGCTCTGGCGTAACCGTAATAGGGCATGACAGCTGTGATCTGCCGTGCGGAAGCCCGACGACAGGCATCGACCATAATTAGCAGTTCCATCAGGTTGTCATTCACCGGACGACATGAGGGCTGAAGCAAATAAACATCGCAGCCCCGAATCGATTCTTGAATTTGAATGTAAAGTTCACCATCGGCAAACCGTTTCCGCACCATAGGGCTGAGGTCCATGCCCAGATAACGCGCCACTTCCTGAGCGAGGAGCGGGTTGGCTGACCCAGAAAGCAGCCGCAGCCGATTTTGGTCGTTCAGGGGCGACAGCGCAGCTTTAGGAGTAAGAGTTGCAGAGCGGATCACGGCGTACCCTCAATCGTAGTCATCGCAATAGTACCATTCAGGTTTGAAATCAGCCCTCAGGATATATCCCTTGGAGCGATCGTAACGCGATCGCAGAAAGATGAAAAACGAGCGAGTGTCCTTTAGCCTCCACATTATCGCGTCAAACGATCGCATCTTGGCGATCACTAAGGAACAGTGGTTTGAGGCATTGAGAACATCAATCAAACTAAAGGTTCAGTGAGGCAAAGCGATGGTATGAACAGTATCGCCACTCAAGGCTAAGCTGCTGCCACTGCGCTTTTCGTTCAATGCCGTCCAGCTACTTGCTGATCTCATTTATGATTGTCCTTCACCCCCATTTTCCCGTGATTCTAAAAAAACAAATCAGTGAATCTACAGAAACCACTATGCCAATTCTATTCAATTTGACCTCTACCTTTGTATAGTAAGTCTCTTGGATCGGTGAACCTAAGCCTGGACTCATGATCCAACTGGTAGACAGCTTTGAACAGTCAGTAGTCAGCTCTAGACTCTATGCCAGATGTCTAGCCTCAACGAGTTCATGTCATAGTTTGGAACGCAACGTACTCGACGCAGCAAAGGATAACGCTATGAGTTTGAACGATCGCGTTAGTGAAGCAATTAAAAGCGCTATGAAAGCAAGGGACAAAATTCGGCTAGAAACGGTTCGTAGTATTAAAAAAGCAATTTTAGAGAAAGAATCTAGCGTTCGTCTTTCTGGTCAAGAAAATTTAACCGAAGCGCAGGAAATTGA
>DATNQS010000686.1:0-10161 GCA_036703925.1 Candidatus Sericytochromatia bacterium | reverse complement strand
ACCCAGGAGACGATCGCCTATGTGCAAGCGATCGTGGCAGAAAAGGGTTCCGATGCATGGTGGGAAGTGCCCGTCGAAGAACTGCTGCCAGAGCCATATCGCTCGAATGGGCATCGCTACCGCAAAGGCACGGACACCATGGACGTGTGGTTCGACTCCGGTTCTTCTTGGGCAGCAGTCGCAGAGCAACGACCAGAACTGAAGTATCCCGCTGATCTGTACCTCGAAGGCTCTGACCAGCATCGTGGGTGGTTCCAGTCCAGTTTGCTGACCAGCGTAGCGGTGAATAACTGCGCACCGTATAAAACTGTGCTGACCCACGGCTTTGTGCTGGATGAGCAGGGCTACAAAATGAGCAAATCTCTCGGTAATGTCGTCGATCCAATGGTCATCCTTAAGGGTGGCAAAAACCAGAAGGAAGAACCGCCCTACGGTGCTGATGTGCTGCGGCTCTGGGTCTCGTCTGTCGATTACTCATCCGATATGCGACTGGGCAAAACCGTCCTGAAGCAGATGGCGGATGTCTATCGCAAGATCCGCAATACGGCGCGTTTTTTGCTGGGCAACCTGCATGACTTTGATCCGGCTAAAAATGCCGTGCCCTATGAGCAACTGCCGGAACTCGATCGCTACCTCCTCCATCGCATCACCGAGGTTTTCACTGAAGTAACCGATGCGTTTGACAGCTTCCAGTTTTTCCGCTTCTTCCAAACGGTGCTGAATTTTTGCGTAGTCGATCTCTCTAATTTTTATCTGGATAGCGCCAAAGATCGGCTTTACATCAGCGCTGAGGATTCGCCCCGTCGTCGCAGTTGCCAAACCATTCTGGCGATCGCCCTCGAAAACCTGGCAAAGGCGATCGCGCCTGTCCTCTCACACATGGCAGAAGACATCTGGCAAGCGCTACCCTACACCACGCCACACACGTCTGTTTTTCAAGCAGGCTGGGTCACGCTGGATGACCAGTGGTACGCGCTAGCGCTGGCTACCAAATGGCAAACTCTCGCCCAAAGCCGCGATGAGGTCAACAAGGTGCTTGAAAAAGCCCGCGCCGACAAAGCGATCGGTTCGTCGCTGGAAGCAAAACTGCTGCTGTATACCACTGATGCCCAACTTAAAGAGACGCTACAGGCGCTCAACCTCCCCGACAGCCTGAGCGGTAACGGGGTAGACGAACTCCGCTACCTGTTTCTCACCTCTCAAGTGGAGCTGTTGGACACTGTCGATCGCCTCACTGGTCTCAAGTACAGCGTTCAGGCAAACGCTCTTCAAATTGGAGTTGTGGATGCGGATGGTAAAAAATGCGATCGCTGCTGGCATTACTCCACTCACGTTGGCGCATCGGCTGAACATCCCTTACTCTGTGAACGCTGCATTCCAGCGTTGGAAGGGGCATTTTGAGCAAAAGGAATACTCGTCTTTAATCGCCTTGCTACGAAGGGCTTAGAAGCTGAAACGTCCTGCCGTAAAGGGTTGTGGGCAACGTTGGCTATGCGGTGATTGTGGTTCGTAGCGAATGAGCAGGATATTCATAGCCTCGAAAGACCAGATGAATGCATCACCTTTTGGTATGAAATTAGACTTATGGAGGACGACAGACCTTACTTTAGGTTTGATAGTATCCACTTAGTTTTTGCCATGCAATTCTGTGAGGTACCGAGCTAGCTGATCTTACGCTGGGGTAAAGGTAATACGAATGAACAACAATCAGTAATGAGCAAATGTTGATTTATTGCGCCATTTACAAATAGCTGAACTATAATCACGGCACACATTTGAATCCACAATGCTAGAGGCTTAAGCTATGAACAAGAGTGAATTAGTAGACGCGATCGCTGAAAAGGCATCCATTACCAAGAAAGATGCGGATGCAGTGCTTAGTGCAGCAGTCGATGCCATTATCGAAGCGGTCTCTGCTGGCGACAAAGTGACGTTGGTTGGCTTCGGCACCTTTGAGGCTCGTCAACGCCAAGAACGTGAAGGACGCAACCCTAGCACAGGCAAGCCGATTAAGATTCCGGCAACAACTGTTCCAGCGTTCTCAGCAGGCAAATTGTTTAAGGAAAAAGTGGCTCCAGCCAAAGAGGAAAAACCAGCAGAGGAGAAAGCTACTAAGTCAAAAGCGAAGGCGAAGAAATAACCCCTTGTGTGCTTGCATTGAGGGGATGAACGATCGCCAAATGGCTGGGTGCACACAAGCACTGTCAGGGCGCAGTGGTTTCGGTACGTCTAAGTGCTCAAGCTTTTCAGGAACAAGGCTTGAGGGCATCACTTTATAACATTGGGCAGGTTTATCGATCGCTGCATTGCCAAACGAACAGCGAGCGTTAGTCTGCCCTTTTACGTTTTTTGCCTTAAGACCATGGGTAATCAAGCGGCAATGTTATTGCTTCCTACCTGATCGCGAGCATTGCAATTCTCTGGGCACGAACCAGAGCATCTGCACCTACTCATTGCTAGCCGTCTCAGACGTGGCTGCAAATTCATAGCGGTTCTTGCCAAGATCTTTGGCAGAGTACATGGCACTATCTGCCTCTTTGACAAGCACATCAACGGCTAGCCCATTCTGAGGATAAAGGCTGATGCCAATACTAGTGGTGACAAAAATAGTGTGGCCCTCAATCACAAACGGTTTGGCAAGGGTCTGAAGAATTTTTTCGGCAACGCGCGCAGCACCTTGAGCCATTGGAATTGCGGGGAGAATGACTGTAAATTCATCTCCTCCTAGTCGAGAGACAGTGTCACTACCACGCAGGCAACTCGTCAAGCGTTTAGCCACTGCTTTTAGCAATAGATCGCCGACATCATGCCCGTGCGTGTCGTTGATGAGCTTAAACCCATCCAGGTCAAGGAACAATAGTCCAACAGGCTGACTATTTTCCTTTGCCCACTCGATTGACTGATCAAAGCGTTCGTGAAACAACTTGCGGTTTGGCAGCCCAGTGAGTCCGTCATGGTTTGCTAGATGGCGCAGGTGGCTAGCTGATTGCTCTAAGGTGGCATTGGAACGGATGAGTTCGGCGGCGGTGCGTTTTAGCTCATCCTCCATGCGCTTACGTCCGGTGATGTCGCGTATGACACCAACGAGAAAGAGGTTGCCAGCCGCATCTTTATGGAGCGATCGCTTCGTTGCAATGTAATGCGTTACGCCCCACTGATCGGTAAAATTTTCCTCATGTTCGTGTTCTTGCCCGCTGCTAAAAACAAGCTGATCCTGCTCACGAAAGACGGTGGCTTCCTGCTGAGAAAACACGTCATAGTCTGATTTTTCGAGTAAGTCTTCAAGGGGATAGCCGAGAAACTTGGAGTAAGCCTGGTTCAGCACAATCCAGCGATGCTGCCTGTCTTTCACAAAAATCGGATCGGGAATGGCGTTAATGATCTTGCTGAGAAACTCTTTGGAACGCTTCAGTTCTTCTTGCAGATGGGCAACGTGAGCGATGATAGCGATCGCTGATCCTGCCAGCGCGATCATAGGTGGCACTAACGGCACCCACCAACCCCACAAAAAGCCCAGCAAGCAAAAACCTGTGAGGCTACCGCCCGCTAGGAGCAGCTTGAGAGCGGCTTGAGACGGCGATCGCAATGTCCAGCTTAATTGGGCACCGACCCAAGCCCAGACGAAAATCCATAACCACTCCACTGGATCTGCCCAAACATTGATAGCACTACGTCCTTGTAGCGCAGCGCTGATGATCTGACTCGCAAAATTGGCTTGCAACTCGACTCCAGATGTAGGTTGAGGCGACGAGTCAACCAGTTCCTTGCTGTAGGCAGTTTGAAAAAAATCGCGCAGGCTAACGGCAGTAGAACCAACGATGACAATGCGATCGCGCAACTGCTCAGGGCTTACCCTACCCTCCAAAACATCGGTCAGCGATACGCTTGCAAAAGTGCCTGCTGCGCCTCGCAAGTTTGCCAGAATTTGATAACCACCTGCATCAGCATGAGTATAAGCACCATCACTCGTCTCAAATCGACGAAACACAGCCTGACCAAGCTGCAAGTAGCGCGCATTACTGGTAGCAGCTTGAGGCGTGATGCCGTCATGTGAGAGATAGGCAAGGGCGATCGTGAGCGCAAAGCTTTGACGACTTTTGCCATCGACACTCCAATAGAGCAAGCTCCGTCGCACTTTGCCATCAACGTCGAACACCAGATTATTAAAGCCAATCTGTTGCCGTGCGGCGAGCAGGGGCGGCGCTGGTACGCCCACATTGGCTTGGTCTTTGATTTGCTCAATACCAATAAGATTAGGCAGCGTACGATAGATCTTCAGTAGCTCGGCATAACCTGGCTCGACAGGCAAATCTCGGTAGATGTCTAAACCGATCACACGCGGCTGATAAGACTGGAGCTTGGTCAGCAACTGCACCAGGACGTGATCAGGAATGGGCCATTTGCCCACGCGCCGCAGATCCATCTCATCAATGCCCACAATGACAATGCGCTTGTCGATGGACTCTGCTGGACGCAGACGAAACAGCGTATCGAATGCGCTTAACTCCGCGGCTTGCCATAGCCCGGTGAGGCGAAGGATGATAACGCATCCGGCAACACCTGACGACGTAAGGAGAACCCTGCTTGCCTTAAAAAATCTCTGCTTTAGCCGTGTCCAGCTAGGCATTTTGCTACGTTGCTGCATGGTGGTTTGTTCATTGATGTCGCTCCATCACCAGTGCTCGATCGTGTCACACAACAGGACGGCTTGCCTTATCATGAACAGAATCTACCCTGCTGAACGTGCAAATGGTACAAGGTTTTACCAATCTCAAAAAAAGGGCGATTAATCAAAGGCTGTAAGCGCCACCCACGGTCTGCCCTTACCAAAGATTAGTTCTAAGCACAAAACATAAGTGCGACGACTCTACACGCCCCAGTTGCTGACAGAGTAAGCAAGTGTAACGAAGCAAGCACCCTATCCAGCTACTTAAGATCCTGCTCTTACTGCCCAAAGGAAGAGCCGCCGGGGTCTTTCTCCATTTCAGGTGTGATGCGTAGCTTGAGCTTGTCAAACTCTGCTTTCAGTATGTTTTTACTTAAGGCCGGAGAACCAATCGATCGCACTGGCTGGCTGGTAATGGTCCACTCTTGTAGCTGTAACCGCTGAGACTCGTTAATGGTGATTGTGATCGCATGAAGGCACCGCTCTGGTTGCTCTAAGGCAAAGAGCAAGACCTGATACTCTCCTTTTTGGCTCAATAGGCGCGCCATTTCTAGACCAGAGGGCGATTTTAGATCTAAATAGCAGGGCAACCAGCGCGTTCCCTGTTGAGCCTCCCCGCCATTGTTTTTTTGTTGATTGCGCTGGCGGTTGTAAATGCCCGTCACCCACAGCAGTGTTGGATGGGGCGACATGGCATAGAGAAAGTTTTTGTAGATGACATTGTAGAGTCTGTACGTCTGTAAGTTCTGGATTTCTTGCTGGGGAAGCATCACCCAGACGGCTGGCAGAGCGATAGTCTCAGTTGTAAGGGTTTGGGCAAAGACGATTTGCGCGATCGGTTTATTCTTCGGCCAGACGGCTAATTTGCAGATCTCATCAATCAGGGGCACTCGATCGCTCAGCGGTTTCGTTTGACCCTGGATTGGGGTCGGCATTTTCTCCAAATAGTCTGCAATCCGTTTGCCGACACCGGGATTATCCTTATACCGTTTCCCCAGTGCGTCTAGCACCTCCAGGATATCTGCCACTGACTGGGGGCGATCGTCGGGTGCCTTTGCCAGACAGCTCATAACCAGTGTTTCCAATGCTTTCGGTAGCTTCAGGCTGGGATTGACCGCTTCAAACGTGCGAGGTGTTTGGAAGTGATGTGCTTTGAACCAGGCTCCAAAAGCGTGTGTTTCGACATGGAGCGGCATCTTGCCGGTTAGCATCTCGTACATCATCACGCCCAGGCTGTAAGTGTCAGAGCGAGAATCGAGTTCACGACCTTCCATTTGCTCTGGCGACGAGTAAGCCAGGGTGCCCATATAGGAACTGGTCTGATCACTATCGGCTTGCAGCAGCTTAGAGATGCCAAAGTCGAGAATTTTTACCAGTTCGCCCAGGCTGGCATCACGGCTCACGAGAATGTTACTGGGCTTAATGTCGCGGTGGATGATGGGATAAAGGCTGTCGTCCACAATGATGCCCTGATGGGCACACTGCAAGCCCAACGCAATCTGCCGAGAAATTGTCAGAAAGCGCGGCAACGGGAGCGGCTGATTGTTAATGACATCGCTCAAACTTTGCCCCTGCAAGTATTCCATGACGTAGAAGGGTACGTCTTCTTCTTTGTAGTCCGACACGCCATAGTCAATGACGTTAACGATATGAATACTTTTGCGACCCAGTTGGGCACAAATACGGGCTTCGCTCTTGAAGCGATCGCGCATCTTAGGGTTCAGGAGCGTCTGAGACAGAAACTTCACTGCAATGACACCGCCCAGCAAGATGTCTTCTGCCCGATAAACGCGCCCCATCGCACCTTTGCCGATCAGTTCAGCAAGCCGATAACGATTCGCTAGCAAGCGTCCGACGTTGGAATCTATGACCATAGTTTACATTAAGGGGCATCCCAAACCCTGAAAGCGCAAGTGCAACGATCGTTCAGAGGCAAAAAATAGGCACAGGACAGGTAACGCTTTTTTGCACCTTGACAAGAACTTCGATTTACTCAACGCAACCCACTTTTATGACCAACAAGAAGCAAAACGTGTTCGCGCAGTACCCTTCAAAGGCAGCCTAAAAACATCGAATGGAGGACATTATGGCTACCCGGAGAGTAAGGCTTAAAACCCACTGAAGAAGGCGTTTTACAACGCTTGAGGCTTTTAGGACAGCAAGCGACAGAGTAAGCGCCTGTCAGTTGGTGTTAAGGGCTGCTTGACGAACGAAACGTTTCATCCTCCAGATTCCTGGCTTTTTAAGCAGTCAGGAATTTTGTTTTCACTCTATTGTTAGTAATCCCGTAAAGTCATTTTAACGATCTTTCGTTTAAGCAATTTTAAGTTGATTCAAGCGACCGCTTTTCCTACCAACGATCGTATTGTTTCCGATCGATAGCAGTTACATCTCGCTAGCCCAGTTAATCGGAGATGCGTTCCAGAGTTGCTTCCATTGTGCTGGTGAGGTAGTGCCCTGCCATAATGCCGCTAGACAAGTAGTATTTGTTTTCGTCTATGCGATAGAGCGTCTCAAAGCCGCTACGTCGTTGGCGATCGCCCAAGACCCAATACCGCTGCACGATCGATTCTTGGGCAACCCAGCCTTCACCCTCAACGCGCCCCAGCAAACTGTGCTGAAGTACAAAGGTATATTGGCGCTCGCCAGCATCTAGCCGCCCTCGGTACTGAAACGAAATTTCTTCGCGATCGGCGCCCGGAAAGACCAGCTTTGTCACCATCGTAAACCAGTCATCTCGGCTCCAGCCAACCAACGTTTTGCCAATCACCGTAAGGGGCATTCCGTTGCGTTCCAGCCAGTTGCCCTGAAGTGACCAGCGTCCTGCCTCCATTAAAAAGGTGTGAGCCACAGCATTATCCCTTGCTTTGCTTGCTTCTTGCGATGCGGGTTTTTGCAGTAATCCATGCTATTACGCATCCCTTCCGTACACCGAATGAATGTCTCCTAAAAGCACTGGGTTTTGAGCGCCCGTTGCCCCAGGAAGATTGCCAGGAATACCTTGCTGCCGCCAGTACGCGAGTACAGCAAAGGCGATCGCTTCCTTAAATTCGGCATTCAACCCCACATCATCTGTCGTTAAAACAGGGATGTCACCCAATTGCCGCTGCAATCGCTGTTTCAAATATAGGTTCTTACTGCCCCCGCCGCATAGCAACACTTGATCGGGCAGTTGCGGCAAAAAGTGACGGTAGCTATGGACGATCGAGTCTACGGTTAAGGCTGTCAGCGTTGCCAGTATATCGGCATGGGTGAGTGACTGCGCTTCTGCATCTGCTAAACACTGGTGGAGATAGGCAGCACCAAATAATTCTCGTCCGGTTGATTTTGGCGGCAGTTGCTGGAAAAACGGCTGTTGCAGCCAGCGATCGACCAAGGCTTCACAAGGCGTACCACTTGCTGCCCAGTTGCCGTCTTTGTCGTACGTCTTCGTACCATTGGAAAAGGCTTGCACTGCCAGGTCGAGGAGAACGTTACCGGGTCCGGTATCCCAGCCGAGAGGGGTGAGGGGCGAGGGGTGAGGGGTGAGGGGTGAAAGAGTTTTGAGTTCTAAGTTTTGAGTTTCGAGTTCTGACGGCTGACGGCTGACGGCGGGTAAATAAGCTACATTGCCAATGCCGCCAATGTTTTGTACGCAACGGTTGTGAGTGGGATGGCTGAGGAGCGCTACATCCACAGCAGGTACAAGGGGGGCACCGTGTCCGCCAGCGGCAATGTCAGCAGCACGAAAGTTGCTGATGGTTGTCATGCCTGTAGCGTTGGCGATCGCGTCTCCCCTTCCCAGTTGCAGGCTGTAACCGAGGGAGTGAGGCGTAAGAGCCATTTCTCTCTGCTCTCCTCTCTCCTCTCTCCTTTCCTCCTTCGGTGGCCGATGATAGACCGTTTGTCCGTGGGAACCGATGAGTGCAGCCTTGGGGTGTCCAGTTTGGATGGCGATCACGGCTTGAGCAAACTGATGGGCGATCGCGTCGTCTAAATCCGCCAGGTCTGCCATTGATAGTGGTGCACCGCCACAGACTGCCAAAATCTGTGCTCGTAGCTCTGTTGGATAGGGATAGGTTGCCCCTGCTAGCAGTGTGACCGCTAGAGTGCCTGTAGCATCAGAAAGATCGACTAGAGCCGCATCAATGCCGTCTACAGAGGTGCCGCTCATTAAGCCAATGACAAGAGCCATGCGGTTGTTGGTGATGGGTTTTTAAGTACGTAGACTGAATTAAACTGAATAGGCTCAAAGCTAGCCGCTGGCGGCTAATTGCTTTAAGGGATCATTCGTTTATTCAGGTGCCTCTCATCCGTTAAATAGCTGGGCGTTATTAAGCTGAGGATTGTTATTTAAGGGTGGAGGGGGTTCCACCGCAGCTTGGGAGCAAAGACCTCTAGCCCCCTTCTCACAAAGCATGAGGGCTACCGACTTAACGCTTTTCTAAGATTAGACCCAGAGCATGGTAAAAGTTAATTATATGGCACTAAAACCCTGGTTCTGACCAACTTATGGCAAGGTTGAAAGGGATAGGCTACACTCCTCTATCTGTGCCAGTGTTTTGCCAACTGCTGATCCTCACTCACTTAAAACTCTGTACCACTCAACTAAAAACTGCTGTAAAAGCAGGCTTTTCTAAAGACCCGAACGCCAGAGCAAGGTTTTGCTACTTGTGTGTTCAAGCAGGCGCGCCTTTCGGCTCAAGGTCTCTTTTTATCGCGCTCATACAGAGAAGCACAACTCATGTCTAACCCTGTGTCTAATCCCGCGTCTGAGCGTCTTCGGCAAAATGCTAAACGCATTATGCAACTGTGGGAGGCGCGGGCGCGTGAGGAAGTCAGTGCCTCCATGCATCAAAATTCGCTGGTCTTGCAAAATTCGCTACCGCAGTATCTAAACCACTTGGTCGATGCCCTATCAACCCAAATTGAACGGACATCTGCCCGTACTGAAGCCGATAAGGCCGAAAGCGATCGAATTGGTAAACAGCATGGACGTGAGCGGGCGGGTTATGCCGATTACTCTATGACTCAGCTTATCTTCGAGTATCATATTCTCCGCCAGGTCATCTTTCAGGTTCTAGAAGCGGAAGCGCCTTTAGACGTGCGCGAACGAGACATTATTATTGGTTCGATTGAGCAAGCTGTGAACGATGCTGCAACTCAGTTTTCGCAGACATTGAGCGAGATTCAAGAACTCTTTATGGTGACACTGACTCACGATCTGCGAAATCCCATTAATGTCGTAAAAATGGGCACGCAATTGATTCTCCGTCGGTTTGAACGCGGTGATACCCACTTCGATGTGACAGCAAGAATGATCAGCGCGATCGAGCGGCTAGATTCCATGATTCAGAATCTGCTCGATGCTAGCCGATTGAAGGCAGGACAGAGCTTAAAACTTACCTTTGAAGTATGCGATTTAGAACAGCTACTCCAGGAGGTAGTGGAAGATTTGAACTTCGCCTATGTCAACCGCTTTGTGATGATTTCTGATGGTGCGGTCATGGCTCATT
>DATNQS010000685.1:0-4697 GCA_036703925.1 Candidatus Sericytochromatia bacterium | reverse complement strand
CTGTAGAGTTTGGCGAGTCGCTCGACCGTCTGCACTTCAAACGGGCAAAAGTGATAGACGGGAGCAGTGGGATATTGCCAGACCAAATCGAGAAACTGCTCCCATACAAGTCCCTCATCTTCAGGGCGTTCTGCCAATAATGGGTAGAAGCGTTCGGTTTGGGACTGGCGATCGACCACCAGTACGCCGTGTAGATAGACCAGATTTAGCGCTGGCTCGGCTTCAATGTCAAAATAAAGTTCCACTGGTGCAGTTGGCAGTTCCGCTAGCAAACTGGTACTGGCTAACGGCTCAATCAACAGCGCTCGGTTATGTAGGGTCGATCGCGCCTGACGCACTAATTTATGGGCTGTTTCACTGCCAAAGCCTGGTAGTGGTGCAAGACGTGCCGCATTCATTTCCGCAACCCCTTTTACCGTTGTCAAAGCTAACGCTTGAAGTTGGAGATAGCGGGTGGGTGTCACACCAGGTAAAAGGGAAAGGTGCTGTTCGGCTTTGGCGATCGCGTAGCAGTGCCCAAACCAATGGCACAGACTGCAACGGTTTCGGGCAATAAACACCTCTGGCGCTTCCGTTTGCAGCATTGCCTGAATGCATTCATCAACGATCGCCTGCATTCGAGGCAGCATTTCCCATAGATCGACCGAGTAAGCGCCTCGTTCCCGCAGCAGCAACCATGCTGTTTCGGGCCATGCTCCCTGCGCCTGCGCCAGCACCAGCATATGAAACGCCGTTACAATCTGATACTCCAGCTTGGGACGTTTGCCTAATTTAATCTCAGTGGGTGCATACAGCCAGTCGCCAAAATGAGATTCCCCCGGCTGCTTCACCAGTAGATCAGGATTGCTTACCAGCGTTACGCCATTCGTGCCTTCTGCAATTAATACACCCTGATAGATGCGTTCTACACCCTGCTGCATCATCGTCAGCGTTGCCGCAGCTCCAGCCTTCCAGTCTCTCGGTGCATAGCTGGGCTGACGGGCATCCTGATCAGCAAGCAGCGATCGCTGGTTCGTCTGACTGTCTTGCAGCAGCTTCAGCAGATAATCGCTGGGTGGATCACGTTGGCTGCGATCGCCATACAGATCTAAGAACGCTCGTCGGCTACAGCGCTGATAGTTAAGTAGCAGTTCGGCATTAAGTAACATTCTTGTAAGCTAACAGGAAATGTTCAAATTGACCCTAAGTTTTGCCTCGTTTGCGCCCTGAGTTACTGATCACTTCCGACTCCTGCCGTCTCAGCAAAATCTAGATTCACCTGCTAGAATGCTAGCGCTTTGTCTCTACCAGTAGTACGTTACCATGACAGGCATTTTTACTTCTCAAAGTTCGACTTCACAAGTGTCCTTGCTCACGTATCGGCAACAATTTCCTGGTCTAGCCAACAAAGCGTATTTTAACTATGGTGGGCAAGGACCACTGCCGGAAGTGGCGCTAGAAGCCATCTACCAGTCGTACGTCCAGCTTCAGCAGTTGGGTCCGTTCTCAAACCAGAGCAACACCTGGATTGTTAACGAGGCCGAACTGACTAGACGCGCGATCGCAACAGAACTCGGCACCACCTCCCAAACGATTACCCTGACTGAGAATGTGTCGGTAGGTTGCAATATTGCGCTCTGGGGCATCCACTGGCGATCGGGCGACCACCTCTTGCTGTCTGACTGTGAACACCCCGGCATTATTGCCGCTGTGCAAGAACTTCAGCGTCGATTTGGCATCGAAGTTTCTATCTGCCCCTTCCAAGAAACGCTGAATGTAGGCGATCCAGCAGCAGTGTTAGTGCAACACCTGCGACCAACTACCCGTCTCGTCGTCCTCAGTCACATCCTCTGGAATACGGGACAAGTGCTTCCCCTGGCAGCTATGACTGCGGTCTGCCATCGGTATCCTAGCCATCAGCCCATTCAGGTTTTGGTCGATGCTGCTCAGTCGGTCGGCGTGCTGCCATTGCAGCTTGATCAACTCCAGGCAGATTTTTATGCCTTTACGGGACACAAATGGTGGTGCGGTCCCGAAGGTTTAGGTGGGCTGTACATTCGTCCTGAAGCGATGGCAAGCCTACACCCCACCTTTATTGGCTGGCGTGGCATTACAGCAGACAGCTACGGACAGCCAACGGGCTGGAAACCCAATGGGCAGCGCTATGAACTGGCAACCTCAGCCTATCCGCTGTATGCCGGATTGCGGGCTGCGATCGCGCTCCATCAGCAATGGGGCACCGCCGAAGCTCGTTATCAGCGCATCCAAACTTTGAGTCACGCGCTTTGGCAGCAGTTAGCCGACCTGCCGGGTGTCGTCTGTTTGCGATCCACCCCACCAGAGGCAGGGTTAGTCTCGTTTCAGCTACCGGGTAAGTCTCATAATCAACTAGTCTCGTTTTTAGAACCCAACGGCTTCATGCTCCGTGTGATCCTCAACCCTAACTGTGTACGTGCCTGCATTCACTACCTCACACTGGAGTCAGAAATCGATCGGTTAGTGGATGCCATTCGACAGTTTATGCAAAGCAGTGGGGAATAACGTTTTGAGTTCTAAGCCTGTCATTCAGCCATCAGCTTCTCATCAAGGGCTTTGCTGGCGGATCTTTTTTGCCGTCTGTTGAGCGAGACATACGCACTCCAGTTCAGCACTTTGGAGTGCATTCTGACTTTCATAGCTTTTGCCGCTAACGTATAGCCACCATCGGCACCATCAATAAAATGTACCTGGGGACCGTTATGTTCAAACACTAAACAGGTCATAAGTGCACGATCGGAGACGTGGGTGCCGTAGACTAAACGCCCCGCTTTGTACTGCTCTTCAAGATAATTGATAAGCTGCTCTCGCTGGAGTCTGGTGCCTGAGATTACCATCCGCAGCATATCGTCAAACTTTCGATAGTCAGTGGCTTCAGTCAGGATCTTTTTATAGCCACCCCAATCCATACCACCAATCTTAAGCTTGAACTTCATAAAGATCAGTCCTAAAAAGTTTTCCAGTTTGATCTTCCATAAATAGACAGTACGACTGAACCAGCTATTTGACTTCGATCGCAGTTTTGTTTCTTTAATTAAATGCTTTGTTTGAAACGTTAGGTTAGGCTCATTAGCGACAACTGGGTGATAACTTAAATCGTTTCCGTAAATTTTTTCGATTTGCTTAATCACATTTTGATAGGCAACACCAGCCTTGCTGAGATGCTGCCCTGTCTCCATAATGATGAGGCTAAGAATTTCTTCATGCTTGGTAGGAATATCTTGCCAACGGCACTCTAGACCTGACAAATCTACATCAACAAAGGCATCAGACTGTTGCAGTCTATAAATATTTGCCTCACTAGGCGCTTTGACTAATTTAGTCGCGTAAGTCATACCGCCACCCATAAAAACAGCTTGGCTGTAGTTTTCTGAAACTTTCAGTTTTGCTGCTTTTACAGCATAGTTAGCAGCCGTCACATCGGCAACAGGCACAATGCCAACCCGCAATGTAAGCTCAAACTCTGATTGGGCAAGCTGCTGGAGCGAAAGTAGGGCTTTCTTGGTGCCTGCATAGAGCGTCGGTGGAATGACAATCGACGCACCATCGCCACCGAAGACAAAGGGAATATCAATTTTTTGCGCTACATTCAAGACGGCAATAATTGAGCAAGCACCTAAAAGATTAATGTCTTTATAGCGCCCTTCTTTAATCGCTTTTGTGGATTCAACAATGTCTGTGACTACAACATACCAATCGTTTGGTACAGAGTGAAAGTTTTCAGGTTTAGTAATCTCTAGAAACTGCTTCAGAGGTGCTAAATCTGCATAAAAAGTTTCTGTTAGCATACGTCATTGTTTGTATAAAGTTAGCGCTAGCAGTGACGGTTATTAATACCCTGGTTTAATGCCATCAAAGCCAGCTTCAACAACGCCAGTTGTCTATCAAGGCAACAGATGCAAATTTGTTGAGACTATTAGCTTGGGAGATTTCTAGCAAACAAAATTCCGTAGGAGCAGCGTTCACAAAAAGATTAGCGGTTAGATGTAAAGGCTCTGGCAAAATCTGCCTCTACCCAACGGTAATTTTTCTTGGCAAGCCTCTTCTATCTATTATGATTGTGCCTGTGAAAAAGTGGTGTTTACTCTATTGGTTGACTCGACTTTCTCGACTAGATTGCTGAATACCCTTTGAGGAGACGTTAAACTAGCGATAGCTGCACCATTCAGCTTAATGTTCCCGCTTTTTGGGCGATCGCTCCAACCTTGACTCATGCCCCGACCGATTCTCTACTTGGCGATCACAAATCATGGGTTTGGACACGCGACCCGTGCTGCTTCTGTTGCGGCTGCCATTCAGCGGTTATGTCCTGATGTGTTGCTGATTCTGGTGACAACGGCACCTCGCTGGCTGCTGGAAGCCTATATCCAAACTGATTTCATCCATCGTCCCAGGGCTTTTGATGTTGGTATTCTGCAAGACGATAGCGTCACAATGGACAAACCAGCGACACTAGAGCGGCTCCAGCAATTGCGGGCACAGCAAAACAAACTGATTGCCTCTGAAGTCAACTTCATTAAGCAAAATCGGGTAGGGCTAATTTTGGCGGATATTCCACCGATCGCTACCTTGCTGGCAAAGGCGACTCAGGTGCCCTGCTGGATGATGAGCAACTTTGGCTGGGACTTTATCTATCGTCCGTGGGGCGGTGAGTTCTTAGACATGGCAGATTGGATCGCCGA
>DATNQS010000684.1:0-6198 GCA_036703925.1 Candidatus Sericytochromatia bacterium | reverse complement strand
CCCATGTAGAGAATGCCCGCTGGCTTAAGCACTCTCAACATACTGCCAATTGTTTTGATGGGATTTTGGCAATGCTCGATAAAGTGGTTAGCAATGACAAAGTCTTGAGACTCAGGGAGAACGCGGGTTAGCTCTTCACCGTCATCCAAAATATCAACCTCTACCAGTGGCAGTTCGCTCAACTCCGGGTAATGCTTTTTGAGGTCTGCGACCGACATCCGATCAACGTATTGCACCTGGATTGTATCGGAGACATGCAGCGGATTATGTAAAGCGCCGATTTCAATGCCCTTGCCTTTAAGGTAGTGGTCGGCAACACCCCGACGATCGAACGTAGAGGGCGCAATGGTCTGCGACAGCGTTTGCGATAGATTCGGAGGACGCGCGAAAGACTTTTTTGAGCAAGCCTTCAACTTTTAGCCTCAGGCGGTGCGGCGCATTGACAGTGTTGGTCATGAGTTCAGATCCTTTTCTCCTCAAACATTATTACTGGCTTTAGTGGAGCAACGGGTAAACCAGGTAGCTGGCTACAGCATCGAAAGCTGATTGCTAGGTGGCGTATAGCCCAGATGTTTCCAGGCAGCAGGAGTCGCAATGCGACCACGTGAAGTGCGGTTGAGATACCCAATCTGCAAGAGATAGGGTTCGTACACTTCTTCGATCGTCTGAGCATCTTCGCCTGTAACGGCTGCCATTGTCTCTAACCCGACGGGACCGCCGCCAAAATGTTCGATCATAACCGTTAGCAAGCGGCGATCAGTCCAATCTAAGCCACAGGGGTCCACGTTAAAGCGCTCCAATGCCTCGGCGGCGATCGGCTGGTCGATCGTGCCCATCTCTTTCACCTGCACGTAGTCACGGACTCGTTTTAGCAGACGATTGGCAACGCGGGGAGTGCCACGGGCACGGCGAGCAATTTCCGTAGCGCCTTCGGCTGTAACAGCAGTAGCAAGCAGTTTTGCCGTTCGCAGCACGATTAGCGTCAGTTCATCCAGTTCGTAAAAGCGTAACCGCTGAATCAGCCCAAAGCGATCGCGTAAGGGTGATGTGAGCGCACCGACCCGCGTTGTCGCGCCAACCAGCGTAAACGGCTGCAATTTGAGCGAACGTGTGCGGGCACTGGAGCCTTGGCCGATCGTCAAATCAACCCGAAAATCTTCCATTGCCGGATACAGAAGCTCTTCGCTCACTTTGTTCAGTCGATGGATTTCGTCGATAAAAAGCACATCACCCGGCTGCAAGTTTACCAGCAGCCCCACAATATCTTTAGGGCGTTCTAGCGCTGGCGCACTGGTAATTTTGCAATTGACTCCCATTTCGGTTGCCAAAATCAGTGACATCGTTGTTTTGCCCAATCCGGGCGGGCCATAGAGCAGCAAATGATCTAAGGTTTCATGCCGAGCTTTGGCAGCGCGAATGGCAATATCCAGAATTTCTTTCAGGTCTTTTTGCCCCACGTATTCTGCAAGGCGCTGAGGGCGGAGACGTTCTTCCTGTTTGCCGTGCTCCTCTGGTTGTGAATTGGGCTGCAATAAAGAAGCAGACCGCGCTGGTTTAATGTTGCTGTCGTCCGTGTCAGTAGCGTCCGTGCCAGTAGCGTCATTACCAGCAGCGTCTTTGTCAATCTCCAGGGGCGACTGCTGCTCCTTTCGCTTCCTGGTTTTTGCGGCTAGCTCCTTGTTCCCGCCGTTAGGAGTCTTCAGAGGTAACACATCGTCATGCTCTTGACCATCTGCATCTGGAGTCGGTTGTTTGGAGGAGATAATTGCCATACTTTGAGAACGCGATCAGCGTTTAGCGGTCAGCCGTTTACAATTCAGTCATCAGCCGCCGCAAAGCGGAAACAAGCTACAGCAGGCAACAGCTTTGAGACTCTTCTAGCTTATCGCCCCAGTGCTAAGTTGATAGCTGAGTGCTAAACGCTCAATGTTCATCATACCGAGAGAACTTTAGAACATGGCAGTTGAGCCTCGTTTCACGTCTGATGACATCAGTTTTGCAGACGCGATCGCCGTCACTCAGTCACTCCTAAATGACCTTGAGCAAGGCAACGCTGACGCGTTTGAGGCAACGGTGCGTGGGTTAGTTCGCAGTGAGAATGGGGCACGAGGCTTTTTTGTGACGTACTTGAGCGACGATCGCCTCCTAACCGATCACCCAACGCCTACGATCATTGCAGCACTGCAAACATCACCCGCGATCGTGGCACCGCTGTTGATCAAAAACCTGGCGATGTCTACAGCAATGGCAATGACGCACCGCCGCAACCAGAATGAGGACTTGGTGCAGGGGTCAGAACGAGTACGATCACGCACTACACAACTTATACAAGCACTCCAGTTGCCCCAGGTGCGGGCAGAAGCACAGAGCTTGCTAGGGACGATCGCCACAAAAACGGGAGACTATCAAGCGTTCTTGGAACGCTGGGGGTATGATTTGGAGCAGCAGCAGGCAATGCAACAAACTTTAATCGCGCTGGGTTTTACTCAATGAGTCTTGCTTCGGTGCCGGGAGCGCTCAGGTAATGGAACCAGAAGCTTGTTGCAGCGTCTCAATAGAGTGATGATGGGCACTCATTAAAGCCTACTTTTCTCTCAATACTAATAAAGCTTCTAATCCTTTTGGTATGTCATATAGTTGACATTGGCACCAAATACAGGGAATTTAGATCAGCAATTGCAACCAGAATTCACTTCGGTTTGATCCAAGCATGGCAATCTCACTTCGGAAAAACCTCTCTCGTTCCGAGTCACAGCGCTACTGGGAATTGCTGCGTGTCTTGGTTGAACGTAACCTGAGCGCTCGCTATCGCGGTTCCATCTTGGGCATCTTCTGGTCGCTGCTGAATCCACTGACCATGACTGGACTGTATACAGCGATTTTTGGTGGTATTTTTGCAGAAGTGTATCACGGCTCGCTGATCAGGTATGCGCTGGCAGCATTTACAGGGCTAGTGATCATTAACTTCTTTTCGGCAGCCACGTCGCAAGCGCTCACGAGTGTGGTGGGCAACGGTCCCTTGCTGAATAAAATCCGTCTGCCCGTCAGCGTTTTTCCAGTGTCAGTGAATGTGGCGAACATCTTCCAGTTTGCCGTGGGTCCTTTGCCTTTTCTGGCAATCTTTACGGTGATTAACGTCCGGCATCATGTGTTAGAAACCATGACCACGCCGTTGCCACTGCCAGATTTGGTCGGGACGATCGTTACTAAAAGCTTGATTAATCTGGCAATTTTTCCGCTACCGTTTCTGGCGCTCGTACTGGTCTGTTTAGGCGCTGGTTTTCTTGTCGCGGGCTTGTTTGTCTTCTTTCGAGACTTACCTTACTTTTACGAATTGGTTGTCTTTGTGCTGTGGATTAGTAGCCCTGTATTTTACCCAGCCTCCATTGTGCCACCACAAGTAAGACCCTTTTTAGACCTGAATCCGCTCTTTCCCATCATCGAAAGTACCCGTCAAATTGTGTTGTCAGGCGAACCGCCAGAGGTAGGTATGCTGGTGCGTGCGCTGTTGGGCGGCTTAATTATCTTTGGGCTGGGATGGAGTTGTTTCCGATCCTGGCGATCGCAGTTTATGGACTTACTCTAAATGGAAGTAATTCGCCTCGACCAGGTGTCATTGTCACGACGCACTCAAGAAGAGTTTTCGTATGACTTGAAGAAGACGTTGCTCTCGTTTGTGGAAGGCAAGTACCGCAAGCCTGCCCGTAAGCTCGTGTTAGATCATATTGATCTGTCTGTAACGGCTGGTGAAAAAATTGGCATTATTGGTGCTAATGGCTCGGGTAAATCAACGTTGCTCAAGCTGATATCAGGGATTTTGCAGCCGACGCGCGGTGCCTTGCGCGTGAGAGGACACATTGCGCCGTTGATTGAACTGGGTGCAGGCTTCGATTCTGAGCTAACGGTGATGGCGAACATTGTCCTCTACGGTGTGCTGCTGGGCTTTAAGCGCAGCGAGATGCTAGATAGAGCCGCTTCCATTCTAGAGTTTGCGGAGTTGGAGGATTATGCCGCTGTCCCAGTTAAGGCGCTCTCTTCAGGGATGACAGCACGGTTGGGTTTTGCGATCGCCACGGATGTCCAGCCTGACATTTTAATTCTGGATGAAGTGCTGTCAGTCGGTGACGAGAGCTTTAAGCAAAAGTGTAAGCAGCGGATGGAGCAGCTTTGGGACGGTAGCGCCACTGTGCTACTGGTGTCGCACAGCATGGAGGATATTCATCGCTCGTGCGATCGGGCAATTTGGCTCGATCGGGGTCGCATTCGCTTTAGCGGTAGTGCTGCTGACACAGCAGAAGCTTACTTGAGCGCAGTCGAACAAAAGTTAGACATGGGGCTGCGACACGTTTGATTCCGGCAGAGATAGCACCTGTTTGCAAAGAACCCTGACGTCTGTCTAAGTTTAAGCATTTTGGACAACGCACCATATCCAGCGTGATCCTGTCCTAGAATAAGAAGTCTGTCGCACAACATTTTCCTCCTTCCGTGTCTTTAACGCTTTACGCCGAACACTTACAGGCAATCTACGCCCACGCTGAACGCACCTACCCTGAAGAGTGCTGTGGGCTGTTGCTGGGCACGATCACCGCAGACGAAAAGGTCGTGCATGACGTTTATGCTGTGCCGAATGCGTGGGACACGGATGCTGCGAATGAACTGAACGACAGTGCTGCTTTGACCAAAACTCGCCGCTACTGGATTGCGCCAGAAGCAATGTTGGCGGGAATGCGCGAAGCACGTCAACACAATCTAGACATTATTGGTATTTATCATTCTCATCCTGACCATCCGGCAGTGCCGTCCGAGTGCGATCGGACCCTTGCCTGGTCACAATACTCCTACCTGATTGTCTCCGTTGAGCATGGTATTGCCAACGATTACCGCAGTTGGACACTCAACGAGCAACATCAATTTGAACCCGAAGCCCTTCAACTTGCTGAAGTAGCTCGAATGTGAAGCCGTTCAGCAACCAGGTCTAAGCTCTTTTATCCATTAGCCTACTGCTTCGCAGAAGTAAACTACATCCTTTAGCTTTTTCTCTACCATGCTTAATCCCAATCTCAACGATATTCAGCTTGAAAAAGCAGAGTACGAGCGCTATTCGCGTCACCTGATCTTGCCCGAAGTAGGGTTAGACGGGCAGAAGCGTCTCAAAGCTGCCAGCGTGCTTTGCATCGGTACAGGCGGACTTGGCTCCCCCCTGCTGCTATACCTTGCTGCTGCTGGCATTGGACGGATTGGCATCGTCGATTTCGATGTAGTCGATTTTTCCAACCTGCAACGGCAAGTCATTCATGGCACCTCCTGGGTCGGCAAACCTAAGATTGAGTCTGCCAAAGCCAGCATTCTCGAAATCAACCCCTACTGCCAGGTAGACCTCTACGAAACGCGCCTCACGTCTGAAAACGCTCTGGAGCTTTTCGAGTCTTACGACATCATTGTTGATGGCACCGACAACTTTCCCACCCGCTATCTGGTCAACGATGCCTGTGTGTTGCTCGGCAAGCCAAATGTCTACGGCTCGATCTTCCGGTTTGAAGGACAGGCAACGGTCTTTAACTACGAGGGCGGTCCCAACTACCGTGATCTCTACCCCGAACCCCCCCCACCCGGACTCGTTCCCTCCTGCGCGGAAGGCGGCGTGTTGGGTATTTTGCCAGGAATCATTGGCGTGATTCAGGCAACGGAAACGGTCAAAATTATTCTGGGTCAAGGTACAACATTGAGCGGACGACTGTTGCTCTACGATGCCTTGAACATGAGCTTCCGGGAACTCAAGCTGCGTCCAAATCCCGTTCGTCCTGTCATTGAAAAACTGGTCGATTACGAAGAGTTCTGTGGGATTCCCCAGGCAAAAGCCGCTGAAGCAA
Organism: Candidatus Sericytochromatia bacterium; assembly: GCA_036703925.1. GTDB lineage: Bacteria > Cyanobacteriota > Cyanobacteriia > Leptolyngbyales > Leptolyngbyaceae > Stenomitos. The sequence continues at coordinate 328 of DATNQS010000684.1, read as the reverse complement.
AGGAGCAAGCTGGTATGCAAGAAATGTCCGTGCAGGAACTCAAGCAGTTGCTTGACAGCAATGCTGACGATTATGTGCTGCTGGATGTTCGCAATCCCCATGAGTACGAGATTGCAAAGATTCCCGGTGCTGTGCTGATCCCGCTACCTGATATTGAGAATGGCGATGGCGTTGCCAAGGTCAAAGAGCTATTGAACGGACACAAGCTCGTTGCTCATTGCAAGATGGGTGGACGATCGGCGAAAGCACTAGGCATCCTGAAAGAGCAAGCAGGCATTGAAGGCATCAACGTTACAGGTGGAATCACGGCATGGAGCCGGGAAGTTGA
>DATNQS010000683.1:0-3484 GCA_036703925.1 Candidatus Sericytochromatia bacterium | reverse complement strand
TCATTTAGCTCTGGTGCAAAACGGGGGATAATTTGGTCCCCACCCATACCAATGAGAGGACGGACTTGCTCAAATGAGATCTCGTAGCCATAAGCCGTAAAAGCCTCAACCCACGCTTGAGCATGGGCATCATTACTCAGTACAAACGTTCCGTCAATGTCTAGCAGTATGCCATCAAGAATCACGCGAGCTTCCTCTTTATCAATTCTTTGACGATTGCATAAAGCGCATCAAAAAGCGTCTTCCTGAATACAGAAGGGGCTGTACTTTAGCCAAGCAACAGTGTATTCGAGCTTTAAGCCGCGATCTTTCTTCCTAACGGTGGAGCACTGAGAGAGAGGAATCTGCGCTTAGAATAGGGAGTGCCACAATTCAGGGTTCGCCCGCTTTTTTTATGACCGTTCGCGTTCGCATTGCTCCAAGTCCGACTGGAAATCTCCACATTGGTACAGCCCGTACAGCTGTCTTTAATTGGCTCTATGCCCGCAACACTGGCGGTACGTTTGTGCTACGGATTGAGGATACTGACCAGGAGCGATCGCGCCCTGAATATACGCAAAATATTCTTGATGGTTTGACCTGGCTTGGTTTGACCTGGGACGAAGGACCGCTTTACCAAAGCAAACGTCTGGATTTGTATCAGCAGAAGGTACAAACATTGTTGGACAAAGGCTTGGCATATCGTGCCTATGATACGCCAGAGGAACTGGATGCCATGCGAGAGGCGCAAAAAGCTAACGGTGAAGCGCCTCGTTATGATAACCGTCATCGCAACCTGACCCAGGAGCAACGGGCTGCCTACGAAGCGGAAGGGCGATCGTCCGTTATTCGGTTCATGATTGAGGACGATCGCGAGATTGTTTGGCACGACCTCGTGCGCGGCACCGTTAGCTGGAAAGGGCGCGATTTAGGCGGCGATATGGTGATTGCCCGTGCTGCGTCTGGTGCTGATTTTGGTCAACCTCTCTACAACTTTGTTGTCGTTATTGATGACATTGACATGACCATCACCCATATCATTCGCGGCGAAGACCATATCGGCAACACGCCTAAGCAAATTCTGCTCTACGAAGCACTGGGAGCCGAACTTCCTATTTTTGGGCATACACCGCTGATCCTGAATGAGGCTGGGGCAAAACTTTCTAAACGCGATGGTGTCACTTCGATTTCAGACTTCCAGCGCATGGGCTACGTTCCAGAGGCATTAGTCAACTACATGACGCTGTTAGGCTGGTCGCCACCGGAAGGCGTAAATGAAATCTTCTCTCTAGAAACTGCTGCCCAACAGTTTGGGTTTGAACGGGTCAATAAAGCTGGTGCGAAGTTTGATTGGGACAAGCTCAACTGGCTCAATAGTCAGTATTTGCATGAGATGCCTGCTGACAAACTTACTGCTTTGTTGATTCCCTATTGGCAGGCGGCGGGTTTTGAGTCGGACTGGAACGATCGCGCCTGGTTAGAACGCTTGACCGCAATGATTGGCGCAAGCTTGGCACGTTTGGATGAAGCGGTGCCGATGAGCGAATATCTTTTTACTCCTACTGTAAATTTCACCGAAGAGGCGATCGCTCAGCTACGGCAAGACGGTTCTACTACAGCCGTTGAAGCAGTTTCTGCTGCGATCGCTAACTATTCACCTCTGACCGAAGCTACAATCCAAGATTTGCTTAAACAAGTTGTCAAAGAGCAAAATTTGAAAAAAGGCTTGGTGATGCGAACGCTTCGCGCTGCTCTCACTGGAGCTATGCATGGTCCCGATCTGGTGCAGTCCTGGCTGCTGCTACACCAGCATGGGCTAGATCAATCTCGCCTTCAGCAAGCGCTAGAGGCGGTGCGATCGAAGTAGCTAGTTGTTAGAAGACGATCGTTGACAGTCAGCGGGCAACGGTCAAGCAGCAGCTAGTAAGTTAGTAGCCAGAATTAGTTCAAAACTCCCTTACTCCTCTTGCCTCACCGTGTCAGGAACTCTACTTACGTCTACACGTCGTTGTGAGTCCAACCGTCACCTTTCCGGGCTACCCCACATGAACTATCGAGGTTTACAGGCTAGCGCAAGACTACTTGCTCCGATCGCGCCCGTTGCGTTTCTGGTGACTGCCTTTCTGTTAACTAGCTACAGGGCAATTACGCCTGCGCAAGCTCAATCGCCTCAGAACCTTAGTGTTATTACTATTGGTCATCGTTTCTCACCCAACCCATTGGAGGTAAAGGGAGTTGCAGGTGGTGATACGCCGATCAAAGACGTGGTTAAGGTTGCTAAAACGCCCACAGGTGAATGTGTTGGTAATGCTAATGCAAAGCCAAATCATACGGTTGAGCTGACCGACTTTTTTGAATCGTTGAAGCTTGTTGTGCAAAGTGCAGATGATACCGCCCTTACTATTCAAGGTCCAGGTGGCACTTGGTGCAACGACGACTATCAAGGCAAAAATCCTGGTGTTACTGGCGAGTGGTTACCCGGCACATATAAAATCTGGGTCAGTTCCTATGCCAAAGATCGTGCTCCTGCCTACGTGCTTCGCATCACTGAGAAACGTTAATAGAGCGATGTGTGGCAATTAAGCGGTTCAATTGTAAGAGCGAAGAGCCTTTTGCCTTTCAGGGTTTGTCGCACTTCGTCAAGCATGGTGGAGCAAAAAACGCAGCGTCAAAAAAGAGTACTGGCAGAAGTCAGTTGCTCTGATCCTGCTAAGTACGTTAAATTTAGTTAACAATTGTTCTCATACACGATTGCTTGTTGATGCAAGTTTGCGATCGCTACTTGCAGAGTGAGCCTTTCGGTTTCTAGAAAAGGATATTCATTCGTTGTCGGTTGAGTGAAATTAATGAGATATCGCAGGTGCTTTCATTCCGATTGCACTAACACCAAACTGTTTTAACTGTATTAAGAGGGCGTTAGCGTATGAAATTTTCTTGGCGAACTGTCCTATTGTGGACTCTGCCAGCCGTAATCATTGGGTTTTTCTTGTGGCAGGGTTCTTCACTCAGCACGCCTGCCAATGTGAGTAGCAATGCTGCCAGTACCCGGATGACCTATGGTCGCTTCCTGGAGTACCTGGATGCTCATCGCGTCACGAGCGTTGATTTTTATGAGAATGGACGGACAGCGATCGTCGAAGCGGTTGATCCTGAACTTGATAATCGCCTGCAACGCTTGCGCGTAGACCTTCCTGGGAATGCTCCCGAAGTAATCACTCGGCTTAGAACTGACAAGATTAGCTTTGATTCGCATCCTGCTCGTAACGACGGTGCTATCTGGGGGTTGCTGGGTAACTTGATCTTCCCAGTACTGCTCTTAGGGGGGCTGTTTTTCCTATTCCGCCGTTCCGGCAATGTGCCTGGCGGTCCTGGGCAGGCGATGAGCTTTGGTAAATCTCGCGCTCGCTTTCAGATGGAAGCTAAAACAGGCGTGATGTTTGACGATGTCGCGGGTATTGAAGAAGCAAAAGAAGAACTGCAAGAAGTCGTTACCTTTTTGAAGAAG